>CANQGF010000014.1 GCA_947601485.1 uncultured Bacilli bacterium | reverse complement strand
ACTAAGTTAGGATATACTGTTACGCAGAATAACTGATAACAATTTACTATTTCAAAGAACGATTGTTTGTTTATTTTTACGTCTTCATTGACGTGTTTTGTCATGTCTTAAAATTTACTTTTTATTTTCAACCTTTCTCCTAATTGTAAAATGACTTTTTTAAGTTCTCCCTTTTCAAACATTATTTTACTTGATGATAATTTATATCCACCAGAATTAAGATAGGATAATCTTCTTTGCATTTCATTATATTGATTTTTGCTTGTTGCAATTAAAGTATTTAATGCTTGATCGAAATTAATAGAAACTTTTTCTGAAATATTTTGTTCTTGTTGTGCTTCTTTTACGTTATTTTCGTTTTGTAATTGTTGAAATTCTTCCATTAATTGAGGAGTTAATTTAACCAATGAATCTATAAGAGTTTTATTATATGTTAAAACCATATTTGTAATATTTTCTTTTTTACTCATTAAATGTTGATAAAATTGTTCTTTTGTAATTCCAGTTTGAAATTTGCTTGAAATTTGGGTTGCTAAACTCATAAAATCATCATCTAATGATATGGATTTGACCTCAAGTTTTCTTAATTTTTCTGTTAAAGCATTAGAAATACTATCATAATCAACCATATTTTTTTTGGATTTTTGTTGTCTTATTTTTTGCAATTCTTCATTTATTGTATTTTGTAATTGACTTAAAAAATTTCTCTCAACCAAGTTTAAATCAAAGCGTTCTACGCACTCTTTAATAAATTCATTTAATTTTTCGTTTTCACTATTTATTCCAATTGATTTATAAATTTGCTCTCTAATTTCTTTTGCCAAATTTTCAGAATTGTCTAAAACAATACCAAATATTTCTAATGCTTTCATAATAACTATCTTTCCTTTCATGAAATATAATTAGTAATAAATATAGTTCTTTAGTTAAAGATAGCATATTTTTAATTATTTTTATAATTTCATTGTAAAATAGGCAAAAACTTTGTTTCAAAATGTAAAATGTATAGATATAGTATAATTATGTTAGTTAATAGTTATCACTAGCCATTTATTATTAAATGTTGAGAACTTCTTCTCTATATATTCCACTAGCAAATCTGTTAAAATTTTTCGCACATCAACTTAATAGTGTTTTAGAAATTACTCTTTGTTATTCTAATAATAAATTGTTCTAGTTAAATGATGTGGTTTATCTTTAAATACTTTATTTTTACTCAATAACCATAAAGCATTATCTATTTGAACTGAATTCATATCAACTCCATTTTGATGTAATTTTTCTTTAATAAGTTCTATTGCATATATCATATTAGCCCGAATTTCAACTTCCATTTCACTATCATGTTGAATTTCTTGGCTTTCATCAATTAAATTAGCTAAATCATCTGAATATTCCAAGATACCTAAATGTCTTAAAACTTGGGGTATTTTATAATCCGCACAACCTGTCATATCATCGTCGTTTTTTACAGATTTGCTTATAGAATTAATATTTAAAAGCAAATCTTCAACTAATAAAATAGCTCTTTTAAAGAAATAAACTTCTCTACCTTTATATAAACTTATATCTTTAAAATTACTAAAATGATTAACAATATTATTTAAAAGTTCAATATCACTATTAGCACTCATAGATTGTGTGATATTGGATATTTGTTTATATTCAGACACTAATTGTTTAATGATTTCAAATCTTTCTTTTAATAGTGGAATTGAAGTTGTACCTTTAAATATCTCATCAAGTTCCTCGATTGTTATATTTTCTAAATATTCAACACTTAATAAATCGTATCCATTTTTTATTGCTTTAGATATAGCGTAAAATAAGCCAAAAGAACCTGAATACCATTCATTTTTATATTCTATTTTCCATTTAATATCAGAATCCCAATAACAAAAATTTAAAGATTCACATAATATTAAATAAAATCTGCTCTTGTGAAAAATTTTCTAAATCTAAATAATCACTATTTAACCATGGTTCTCTCTTGCTTTCTTTTAATAAACTAATTATATTATCTATATTATTTCTATTTATAACTACATAATTTGAATTATCAACTACATATTTTATAGAATCTAATATTTTTCCTCTAGTAATCATATTCATACCTCCCAATATTTATTTTAATTTCTTATTGTAATATTTCCATAATCTAGATTGTATTTCAGTCAACTTTTTAGTTTGTTTTTATTGCTGAAAAGTTACCGAATAATTAATTATAAAAATTCAAAATAGCATTGTATAAAAAATAATCTTATGCTAAAATTATTAATAGGAAAACGTGTATACGTTGCCTATTTGGTCACTAACCCATTGGGTTAGTTTTTAATTTCTAGTATTAGCAGAGCCAATGCTAGAATTAAAACAATTAATAATAAAATGTCATCTCGGCACTTCTTATTCATTGGCACCAACTCCTTTCTTTCCAAAACCTCCTTTAGTTTCTTCAAAAAAGTTTAGGCAACGCCATACACATCTTCCATAACTGTTTATTTAAACAACTTATTCTATTTTTGTAAATAGATTTTTTAATAAAAATTTTAAAAATTACGTTTCTGATACCAATTCTCTAGAGATTTTGATTATAATTATAAAAATCAATTTTTTTAAATGCAGTACAAATAATATAGTAATATATATCATATAAGTAATTTTATTTAATAACTAAAAAAGTAACCTTTTTGGTTACTTAATCATCATTAAAGAAATCATCAAAGAATTCATCATCAGTAATTACATTTTCATTAACAATTACGCTATCAACATCTATGTTAACTTTTGGTTTTTCTTGTTGGTCATTGTTTACTAAATTAATATCTTTTTCTATAGTATTTGTAGAATCATCAGTTTTCTTCTCTTCTAAATTATTGATATTTTCTTCTCTTTTCAATTCACTACTATTTTCAATATTAGATGTTTCCTTAATTTCATCATTATTTGATATTTTATAAGAATTATTTAAAATGTCTTCAAAATCATCATCTTCATCATCAATTACATGATTATCAACAATATTTTTATTAATTAAATCACTATTTATTTTATTTGTTGTATTGTTGATAACTGAGCTTTCTTTAACATTTCCTTCCATTAATTCTTTATTTTGTTGTTTCAATTTTTCTTTTTGACGTTTCTCTTCTTCATCTAATTCTTGTAATTTACGATCAATATCTTTCATCATGTCATCTATACTCATTCCTCCACCAAAAGGACTAGGACTAGAAAGACCACTATTGAAAGGATTAGATGATGACATCATAGGATTAGATGAATTATCTCTTTCAAATGGATTTCGATTAGCATTTGGTGAGGACATTCCACCAAACCCCATTGGATTACTACTCATTGGACTTGGACCAAAAGGATTTCCAGCCATAGCAAATGGATTTTGACTAGGCATTCCAAAAGGATTATTTGCCCCGCCTTCCATCATTTTCTTTCTTTTTTCTTCAGTAACGAACTTCTTTAAATCAAATAATTCAATAGGTCGAACGCTTCTTTCAGGATAAGTAGCCTCTGGGAAATCTTCGCCCCAATTAATTTTAAAGTTCGGTGTATATTTTGTTTTAAATGGACTCATTCTTAAACGTAAAATTATGGCATCACCTAATTTTAATTTTTGTAAGTCAGAAACAGTAACAAGTGGAGTTGAAGCTGTTTTATCTTTATCTTTTGATTTAACTTCACCACACATTTTACTAATTTCTTCTAGAGCTTTTAACTCCGTACTAATTAAATAAACTAAATTACCACAGTTACCTCTTATTACTTGAGCAACATTTTCGCCATAAACATCATTAAGTTGTGCAAAGTTTTGAATAATAAAAGTAAATCTAATATCACGACTACGAGCTGCTGAAACCATGCTATCAACATCTTTAAGAGGTGGCATGTTAGCAAACTCATCTAAAATAAAGTTTGTCCGATATTGAAGTTTTCCACCTGGACTATGTTGAGCAACATCAATTAAAGTTTCATATACTTGTTTAATAAAAATCGTCATTAAGGTATGATAAGTCTTTTTCTCATCATGAATAATCATAAATACAGCGGTTTTTTGACGACCAATATTTCGCATATCAAAATCACTATATGAAAGCATTTCTGATAAATTCTCTCTAGTAGAGAATAATCTAATTTTTTGTCTAAAAGTTGAAAGTAAACCACCCTTTGTATCACTTGGAGCATTAATTACTGTTGATGCAAACATATACTCATTAGAATCTGGTCCTTTAAAATTAAAATATTCTTTAATGTAATTACTAGTGGCATATCTTTCTTCACCAACTGTACTCATATAGTTAATACTATTTAAATTAACTTCACTTTCTTTAGCATCTTTAAATAGACCTAAAGCAAGCCCTGAAAAATAATCCGCAGAACCTTTTTCCCAGAATTCTGAATCTCCCTTATTACTTGGATCATACAAAATGTTTAAAGCAACGTCATCTAGAAGTTCAGTTGATTTATCAATATTACCTTCTTTATAGTATTGATAAGGTAAAGATAGTGGATTCCAAGCATTACCACGATTAGGTTCCCTAAAATTCAAAACAATAATTTGATAACCTCTAGCCTCTAGATTTTTAGCTGTTTTTCTAAATATTTCACCTTTAGGGTCAGTAATAATCATACTCTCCCCTTTTTTAGCTAAAAGATTAACCATTGGAAAAACAACATTTTCTGTTTTACCAGAACCAGTAGAACCAATAACTAAATTATGGTAATCGCCATTATCAACCCACATTTCTTTATCTTTACTAATAAGAGGAATACCAGCAGCACTAATTTCTTTAAGACTAGGATTAACTTTTTCTACTTTACTTGCTTCTTTTATTTCTTTTTCTTTAGCCCACCTAGCATAACCATCAGAAGGTTTTTCATCAGTAACTTTTAAACCAATTCCTTTACCTTTATCTTTATCAAATATATATGAAGAAACACTAGCAAAAATAAAGATTAAAACACCAAAGAATAAACCTAAAGTAAAGAAAATATAATTTCTACTAAAAGCTATCCAAGGAAGTAAGCCATAAAAAGTTCCTGTATCAAGTAGTGAAAATAAATTGGCTATGGCTAATGCACATAAATATAATAAAATTAAACAATAAAAACAAAATAAGAAAAAATCTTTAGGTTCAACTTTAAACTTCATAAAATTCCTCCAAAACTAAACATATTATACTATAAATAAATTGTAATATCAAAATTATTTGTCTCTATTTTGTAATTTATTATTTATAACAAAGATAACTACTAAAGCTACACCAAATACTAATAAACCTATAAATACTGTTAAATATGTTTTAAAGTTACTATTTTCATCTTTAGCACTATTACTTTGAGTACTATTTTCCTTTTCTTTTAATTCTAAAGAAATTGAACTATCTTGATAATTATCTTTAGTTACTTGCCAATTTAATACATTTCCATTTTGACTAGTTGCATTACTACTTAGAATTTCATAATCATTTGATACATTAACTTTAATATTAATATTTTCTAAATTATCATAAGCATAATAAGCTTTAATAAAATTTTTAACATTAATTTTTATGGCACCATCAGTATTATTATAATCAAAAGTTGAAGCTGATAATCTAATTATCATATTTCTAATATAATCATCATGTTTAAAACTATATTTTAAATTCACTTGATTATTTCCTAAATTATCTTGACTTCTAGTTTCAGTAAAATATTCAACATTTGGATCTTTTACGCTAGGATCTTCTGGTAAAATACTATCTTCAAAAACCGGAACTGGCTCTGAATAATTGAGAATTTTATTATTATCAGTAGCGTTAGATCCAACTACATTAATATTATCACTTATAAATTCTTTATCAATATTTACTTCATAATTAACACTACAGCCACTCAATAAAAAAAGTGTTCCTAAAATCAAAAAAAATTTTTTCATTAATAGTTTATCATTCCTTTTTCAAAATTATTTCGATAAGTTGCATCAGACACAGTTGATGGACTATCTAATTTATTTGACATATCTATAATTTCACAATTACTACATTCTGAGCCATTTATTTTTTGGGTTGAAATTTTAACCCCACTTGTTGTACTACTTGCATGTGAAACATAATATATACCTTTACTAGTATCAACTCCTACAATAATCATAATATGAGTAGGATTAGTAATCATATCACCCGGTGAACCAACATAACTATTATTCATTGGATGTTTTGTTCCTAAACTTTCATAGTTACTATAATTAAAATTGGGAATTCCTGCATTTTGATAAACCCAAACTACCCAAGCTGTACAATCAGGGCCATAATTAGTGGCACTATTATAATTAATTTTAGCTCCCCAGTTAGGATTAATACCATAATATGTTCCACTTGTAGATTGAACATTATGTCCATTTTCGTCATTTATAACGCCATAATGTCCTCCACCATAAGTATATGGTAAAACATAGTGATAATTATCAGCTAAATATTTAATGATACTTGTGGCAACTTTCACTACGGCATCTCTAGAACCTACACCAGCACTTATTACGGATTCCATTAATTGTTGATTAAAACCTCTAACATCCATAAAATTTTTTAATGGTTCATGAATTATTCCTACCATACCAGGAGATGATAATGTTATGGATCCACTAGTCCAATTACTTGTAAAGTCACCAGAAGGTGTTGTATTAACTGTTCCACCACCAGAAGATGAGCCACCGCCAGAAGATGAACCATTGGAAAAATGATTATTTCCAGCTACTGATGTCGTATCACAATTATTAAATGGATCAAATAAACATTTAGTACATGCTGCAAAATTTGATTTAGCTTCTTCAGTAGAAAGTGAATCTCTTGTTTCTTCTAAAACATTAACTACTCCACGAATAAGTATTGGAACTAGGATTACCGCTATGCCTGCAATAATTCTTCTAATAAAACTACCAGTAGCTTTTTTCAATGCATTTTCATCACCAGATACGGTTGCTTTAGCATAATCTATTATACCAAAGACAATTAGTAACATGGCTACTATCCATTTCATAATAGCAATAATATATCCCACTATTTTAGCGGCTTTTCTAATTCCATTATTACCATCAGTAGTATTACTACATATACTACTATAATTTAGTCGTGAATTTCCTGTATATCCTTCAGTTGAACCACCGCCGCCACTTTGATTATTAGTTTGTTTTAACTGACGACATCCTTTCACTGTAACATCGACATTGTTGCTTAAATGAGCTCGCATATCAAATAATTCGAAACCACTCGGACAAGTTAAAATATCATTATTTCTATTATAACAAAAGTTGACTCCATCCCAAGTTTCTAAATCTACACTATTACAACCACTTGGTGATCTATAATTATATTTATTTTTATCTAAACTTTCACCAGATGTAATACTAGCTGCCCTACTAACTTCAATAGTAATTTTATATTTTAATGTTGAGCCATCACGAATATTGACGATAGTTTTTCCAACTTTTCCAAGATTCATTTGAAGTTGGCATTTAGCCTGATTATTCCAAGTTGCAATACTTCCCCATTCATCTATATTTTCTAATTCACAAGTATAACTATTATTATAAGTATAATTTCTCTTTGCTAATTCTTGAAATAAATCAACTAGATCGCTATCATTAACACTAATTTGTAACTCAATCGCCTTTTCTACTACTTCTTCTTTATCTTTACGACACCCAAAACCAACATAATTGTTTGAGCCATTATTAAAATTTATTCTAAAAGCCGAATAACCTGAAGGACAAGAATCACTACTTGTTAAAGTAAAATTACAATATCCATTAGCGGCATTACTTGAAATACCACAAAATTTATGATCATTAAATGATATGTTATTGATAATTTCTGAATTAGATAAAGGATGAGAGGTCTTTTTATCATCAAAACTGTAAATGCTCATAGTACAAAGGCTAATATCAGCATATTCAAAATTATCATCTAATGTAGTCACAAATGTAGTAACTGGTACATTATGTTGACTTGCTTGCCAACTGTTGTCAAAAACACAATCATCTTCTGCCCAAACTTTTATAGGCATAATAAAGATAATTAAAAGCATCACATAGAAATATATTTTTTTCAAAAGTCATCGCTCCTTTAATTAATAAATTATCCCTTTATTTTTATCTTATAAAAGTATTTTACCATAATTTAATTACAAAAACTACCAAATAAGAAAACTTTTTGACAAATAAAAATTAAAACTTCATGACTTAAAAAATCATGAAGTATTTTTGTTTAAAAATTAATTTTAAAATTATTATTATCATATTCAGTAATAGTAATTTTATTATCATTAGAATCAACAATAATATAAATATTTTCATTAGTACTATTTTTTTCATTATAGCCAAAAACATTACTAGGAATTTGATTATAAATATTAGATAAGTCATTTTTAAATAATTGTAAAGTATTATATTTTTGAAGCATACTACTATCTAACATTTTATAAGCTCTATTAATATCAACATATAATAAATCTCTAAATTCATTAAGATACGTAGTAAGCTTTTGTTCTATACCTACATTTTTTTGATTAACATGATAATCACTATTTATTTCAATATTTTTAAGTTTATAAGTTTTAGCATATTCTAGTATATCAGAAACATTACTTAAAGGAACAATAACAAACTCATCACCATTAATAATCAAAATATAATTAACTGATGACTCATAATCAATTTTACCACCATTAACGGCACTATTAACAACATAGCCATTAACAAAACAATATACTAAATTAGAATAATTGATATAGTATATTTTTTGAGCAGTAAAAGTAACTGATTGATAATTTGCTTTAATAATACTAGAAGCATTACTATTAGTTATGTTATTTGCTACTTTATAATCATTATCTAAAATTTTATATAAGTTAGTATTATCTTTTAAAGAAAGTAAATAATAATATTCATTAATTGCATCTTGAATTCCAAAAAATAAACCATCATTATTTAATTCATTAATTCTATAATAACCATTATCAGTTGTATTAATAGTATCATTATCTTCACTACCCTGATTTGGGTTATTATTTGGTTCGTTATTCACACCAGTATCTACATCAATGATGTCGCGATTATTTCGACTATTAAAATAAATGGCTAAAATAATGATAATAATCAAAATAATTGTAATAATTATAATTATATTTCTTTGCCCTTTATCTATTTTCATATATCCTCTCTTATTCTCTACATCCACTTTGTACAAAAGACAAAGTACTATTAACTGAATTAGCTCTTCTTCGACAAGAGTTTTCTGTATCAGCTGGTCTTTCATAACCTATACAAAAATCATATGTCAAATCACTCGCTGAACCATAACCAGTTAATTTTTGATAAGTATTACTATAATTTGTTTTAACATCATCCATAATAAAGGCAAGTTGCATTGATAAAGATCCAATAGATGAACCACGACTTTTAGCAAAATCATAAAGTCTTTCTTTTAAAGTCCAATAAGTAAATTGAGCAATTCCATAACCAGCACCATCATGAATAAAATTATCTCTAGAATATGTACCATTATCAACACCTGCAGTATACAATTCATCACTACCAAAGCCGGTTAATTCAGGATGTTTACAAAAGCCATAAGTACCATTATAACAACATTGCCCCTCTTCATAACAGTTCTCTAAATTATTAGCTCTACCACCACTTTCCATAATAATATTTTGTAAAAGAGCGGCGGTAGCGTTCATTGAAAAACCACTATTAATAAAAGTTAAACAAGCATTTGCTTTACTACTTAAACCATTATTTTCGTAATCGACCATAAAATTATTTGATGAAGGTCTTGGATTGTCGGGACTTATATAATCTTTCGGATCAACTTGTGAATTATTAACTCTAACTTCAAAATGAAGATGACATCCACTAGACATACCACTAGAACCAACTAAAGCTATTTTTTCTCCTTGCTCTACTCTATCCCCAAATTGAACAGTAATACTTCCAGCATAAAGATGGGCATAATAGGTGCTATTACCATCATCATGATCAATTTTAATATGATTACCATAGCCGCCACCACAACTATCTGAAACACTACTTAAACTTGGACAACCATCATAAACTTCCGAAACAGTTCCTCCTTTGGCTGCAATTACAACTGTTGAATTACAATTACCAGCAATATCATATCCTTTATGGAATTCTGCTGCTAAAGTATTACCATTACTATCTGTAATAGCACCTCGATTACTATAATAAGAGGTTATTGTAGTCGATGAAGGATCTCCTCCATAAATATTACCAGATGTTGGTGTACTACTACCAATAGGCCACCAATATAAATTATTTCCAGCTAAATTATAATAAGTACAATAAGCATCTAAACTATATAAAGTTTTTTTATCACTTATCAAACTAGAAGATGTATCTGATGAACTACTTTCATAAAGAGTATCTAAAATATTATTATATGAACCATTTAATGTTTTAAGTTCATTAATTGTATCACTATCAAGTTGTAAAGCATTAGCAAGACTTAAACTAGTAATTGTTGAAGTATAAGATTCAGATACATATAAATAATCGGCTATACTATCATATAAAGAAGAAAGATCACTATAATCAGATGTATTAGAATTACCACTACTACAATAATTTAAATTAATATTTTTAGAAGAACTATTATAATTACCTTCACTTAAAGCGTTAGTTTTAATAATAATCATTAAAGCTTTAAGTTGTTCATCAGTTAAACCATTAGCATACTCTTTCGTTACATCTATTACATAATCTTTAATACTAACGGGGGTATCACTATTATTACAACTTGTAGTAACTTTAACATCATTATAATTACAAGAAGTATCAAAAAAACCATATTCTGATTTTACTCTTCGTAATTCATCGTCTTTATAAATTGTTTGAATATCATTTTTATCTTTATAATAGTAATCTATTATATCTTGCCATTCATAATTTCGTTTATTTTCTAAAAAGGAAGCTCCATTAATACTAACACCATTACCATTATTACCATAACAAGGTTTATTTTCAACTTCAGCATAATAGATATAGTTTGAAAAACTAGAAGGGAATCCACTTATTTCATCTTTTCTAATAGCTTGAAAATAATAATTGCCACCTGTTCTACGACCATATCTAACATAATAAAAGTCATCAGAAAAATTTCCCTTAAAAGAATTTCTCGCTTGCGAAGCTGTATATAAACATGAATAATCATATTCAGCTGTTGCTTTTTTCTTAACTGTAACTATATAACCTAGCGTATCATAAACGGCTTTAGTAATTTGAGGAGTAATGCCATTAGGATTATATCCCTTACCAATATCATCAACATCATATGAACAAGAATTAATGTCACTACCAATCTGATCGCCTTGTTCTATAATATAAGTTCTAGCTAAAATAGCCATGGCTTTAAGAGTTTCTGAATTCATACCTGCTGCTGAATAGGCTACCATTCCTTTAACATAATCTTCAATATTAGCGGTAACTGTTCTAGGTTCTTCATGGCAAACTACATCATCACCACTTCTTTCACATACTTCAACATAAATTGTATATTGAACTTTTTTACAAGCTTCTTGATAATCATAACTATATAAAAGATCACTATCACTAAACAACAATATGATAAAAATAATAATAAAAAGAACAGCTATAATTACCCCAGCATAAATTAATAAAGTGGGATTCTTTTTAATAAATTCACCAATAACTTTACCTACATTTTTTTTAGCTTGATCTTTAGCTTGTTTTGTCGCTTGATTTTTATTTAATTTACTAATTTTATCTTTAACAGCTTGTTTTAAATCATCCGTTTTTTCTTGAATTTTTTCACTAGCTTTATCTTTTAATATTTCACCAGGATGTGTAACTTGATAAGCTTTATTTTTAACATTTGCTACTTTATTTGCCATTTGATCTTTTCTAGCATTAGCATAATTAGCTTGATCTTTTACTTTATCCCAAACATTTTTATTAGAATTATTTGAGCCATCAGATTCTGGTCTTTCATCTTCATGGCCCTCATTCATTTTCCAATTTTTTTTACGTTCACTATCAGCTTCAGCTACTTTTTGATCTAAATCTTTTTGTCTTTCGGCATAATAATTCTTATCATAATGCCCCTTTTCATCTTTCGCGGCATTATATTCTCTTTCTCCAAATCTTGGTTTTTCTTCCGCAGGTGTTTCTAGCGAATCATCATAAATATCATCTTCAAAAGGTTCATCTAAAACATCATTATTATCTATCTCATCTGGAGTGGATATATCTTCAATTTCATCTATCTTATCAGGACTATCCAAAACTTCAGGCTCTGAAAAAATTTCTTCAGTTTCTAATGTTTTATTATCATTATCCCTGTTATCCACTAAAGACACCACCTAACAATAATAATTTTATCATAATTAAATGTTATTTAAAAGTAACAATTTATATTGTAAATTAATTTAATTTATGATTTAATATTTTACTAAAGGAAGCGATGCAGATGGACTTATGGACAATGTATAATAAAGAAAGAACTTATGCTATTATGGAAGATGACTATCAGGAAGCATATTTTACTGTTATATCTTATTTTATTTATCGTTTTTTTATTAATAATTTATATAAATATTACTTAAATACCTTATTTAAGCATAACCATAACCAATTAATCGAAGAAGATTATAATTTAATTAAAGGAACAATAAAAATCAGAGGCATTTATGACAAAGAATTTGAATCACATGTTTTAAAGAATGAAAACTTTACTGGTAATTTATTTGCTTTTACTATTGATGATTCATGTACATTAACTCTTAATATTAATAGAGAATATATTTATATTAACTTTATTTTGCCACAAATGATTAATAATTTTATGAAAAGGCATCATCTTACTCCTAAAAATATTAAAAGTACTGACATTCAAGATTGTACTTGGAATATAAAAGCCTCATTTGAAAATTTAATTAATGCTTATTATCGTGAACAAGATATTTTAAATTATTTAGATGAAGATGTTTATGCTTTAATGGAAACTTGGAATATTTCTCTTGATGAATTAACTCAAGTATTTGGTGTTAACCCTTTAGAACTATCTAAAAATGAGGATAAAAATTTAAAACATAATAGATAATATAAATTTTTTAAAAAGGTTAAAAAATTATAAATTTACTCGTGGCAAACTGGTAATTAAAATATTTTATGATTCTTTAGACGTGTATGAAGAATTCAAAGAAAGAAATTTTATAATGTCGAAAAAAATAATACTATGACTTTGAAAACAATTAATAAATGAAGTAGAAAAAGTATTAGAACATAATAATTAATTAAAAAAGAATATTATTCATATGAATTTCTTAACATATAATATCAAAAAAGATTCAAAATAAATACAGGGAAACACATTGTCGTTTCCTTGTTTTGTTTATAATATAGTGATAAAATATTGCTAATTAATGAGAGGAGCAAAATATGTTTAATTTAGTATCAAAATATAAGCCTAGTGGAGATCAACCCGAGGCAATAAATGAATTAGTTGATGGTATTAAAAATGGCAAAAAAGAACAAGTTTTACTCGGTGCAACTGGTACTGGTAAAACTTTTACTATAGCCAATGTAATTAAAGAAGTTAATAAACCTACTTTAGTTTTAGCTCATAACAAAACTTTAGCGGGTCAACTTTATTCGGAATTTAAAGAATTATTTCCCAATAATCATGTGGAATATTTTGTTTCTTACTATGATTACTATCAACCAGAAGCCTATGTTCCATCTAGTGATACTTATATTGAAAAAGATGCCTCAATTAATGATGAAATTGATGAGTTAAGACATAGTGCTACTTCTGCTTTAATTAATTATCGTGATGTTATAGTGGTAGCATCTGTATCATGTATTTATGGTATTGGTGAAAAAGATGAATATGAAAAAAATATGCTAGTTTTAGCACTTGGTGATAAAGTAAATCGTAATACAATTATCAATAAATTAGTTGATATGACTTATGAAAGAAGTGATATTGATTTTCATCGTGGTACTTTTCGTGTTAGAGGAAATGCTATTGATATTATTCCAGTTAATGAAAAAGAATCAGGTATAAGAATTGAACTTGATGATGAGATTGTTGATGCCATTACTGTTTTTGATCCTGTAACCGGGGCTGTTAAAGAAAGCAAAAAATCGATTGCTATCTCCCCTGCTTCACACTTTGTAACTAGTCCTGAAAAAATGGAAGAAGCTATTAGGAGAATTGAAAAAGAATTAGAAGAAAGAATTAAATATTTTCATGATAATGGCAAGTTTATTGAAGAACAACGAATTAAAGAAAGAGTTAATTATGATTTAGAAATGCTTAAAGAAACAGGTTATTGTAATGGTGTTGAAAACTATGCTAGACACTTAGCTTTAAGAGAAGAAGGGGTTACTCCCACTTGTTTAATCGATTTTATGCCTAAAGACTATTTACTTGTTGTTGATGAATCTCATGTTACTCTTCCTCAAGTAAGAGGTATGTATAATGGTGATAGAATGCGTAAACAAACTTTAGTTGATTACGGTTTTCGCCTTCCTTCCGCTCTTGATAATAGACCTCTTAAATTTCCCGAATTTGAAAATAAAATTAAAAATGCCATTTATGTATCGGCAACCCCAGGGGACTATGAACTTGAAAAAGTAAATCATAAAGTAGTTGAACAAATTATTAGACCAACTGGCTTACTTGATCCATTAATTGAAGTAAGAAAAACGGAAGGTCAAATCGATGATATAATTTCTGAAATTAATAAAAGAATTGAACTTAATGAAAGAGTTTTAATTACTACTCTAACAATTAGAATGAGTGAAGAATTAACTAATTATTTAAAAGAAATGAATATCAAAGTAGCTTATTTACATAATGAAATTAAAACTTTAGAAAGACTTAAAATAATTCATGATTTACGTTTAGGTATTTATGATGTTGTAGTGGGTATAAATCTTTTAAGAGAAGGTATTGATATTCCAGAAGTTAGTTTAATATGTATCCTAGATGCTGATAAACAAGGATTCTTACGAAGTGATCGCTCTTTAATTCAAACTATAGGTAGATGTGCCAGAAATGAACATGGTAAAGTTATCATGTACGCTGATAATATAAGTGATGCAATGGATATAGCTATTAAAGAAACCGAAAGAAGAAGAAAAATTCAAGAAGAATATAACAAAAAACATGGAATTACTCCTAAAACTATTGTTAAAGAAATTAAAGAAGTTATTTCTAATAATATTACTGAAACTAAAAAGAAAACTAAATTAAGTAAAAAAGAAACAGAAAGCATGATTATAAAAATTGAAGAAGAAATGAAAAATGCTGCTAAAAATCTTGATTTTGAAAGAGCTATGGAACTTAGAGATATACTATTTGAACTTAAAGGAGATATAAAAAAATGAAAGCATTAATTACTGGAGCTTCATCAGGAATTGGCAAAGATATGGCTAAATACTTAGCTACTTTAAATATTGATTTAATATTAGTAGCAAGAAGAAAAGAACGTTTAGAAGAATTAAAAAAAGAATTAAATGTTAATACTAAAATTATAGCTTTAGATTTAAGCATTGAAAAAAATGTTTATAAGTTATATGAAATTACAAAAAATGATAATATTGATATTTTAATTAATAATGCTGGTTTTGGTTTATTTGGAGACTTTACAGAAACTGATTTAGATACTGAACTTAAAATGATTGATGTAAATGTTAAGACGCCACATATATTAACAAAATTATTTTTAAAAGATATGGTCAAAAAAGATAATGGTTATATTTTAAATGTAGCATCTAGTGCGGGTTTTATGGCTGGACCTCATTTAAATACTTACTATGCCACTAAAAATTATCTTGCTAAACTTTCAATGGCTATCAATGAAGAATTAAGATGTAATCATAGTAAAGTTATTGTATCTTGTTTATGTCCTGGTCCAGTAGATACAGAATTTAATAAAGTAGCTCATGGTTCATTTGCTACTAAAAGTGCTAAAAGTAGTTATGTTGCTAAATATGCCATAGATAAAATGTTTAAAGGTAAAATGATTATTATTCCTACTCTAAAAATGAAATTAGCCCTATTTGGTATTAGATTTATTCCTTATCGTTTACAACTTATTATTGCGGGTCATATCCAAATGCGAAAAATAAAAAAAGATTATTAAATTTAATTACTTTTTCCAAATACTATTTCTTTCAAATAATTATTGTCTATTACGAAAAATTGTGTCTAGACACAATTTTTCGTAATAGATTCTTATATTATAATAAAAAAAACAATATCATAATGATATTATTTTTGTCTTTGTCTTTTAGTACCAACTTCTACAGGAACTGTTTCATCAACACTTAATTTTGCCCATTCTTTTTTGGCTTCTTCATAATTTTCCATACCAAAATATATTGTCAACCATAAATCATAGATTTCTTTAAATTGGGCTGCAACTTGTTGTACTTTTTCTTCAATTAAATCGCTAGCCATATCAGCTTCTATATCTTCATCAGGAAGAGCATCTCTTCTAAACTTTGTAGCATAGAAATATAAAATTCCATCACCTTGAATTTGGCATAATTTACAATAATCTTTATAAGATAAATTGGTAATCATTTTATTTACTTTATTATAAATTTTTTTAGTTGCTTCATCAGTAGAAAAACTTACCGGTGTTTTCTTGGCTTCTATACCCATATTAAGTAAATCTTTTTCATTAATTGATTTCATTACTATATTAAGTAACCAAAATATCATACTTTCTTCATTATATTTGCATTTAGTGACCTCTTTATAGAAACTTTTGTCATTAAATTTTTTTCCATCCCAATATAGTCCATTTTCATATTTTCGTTCATAGGCAGTAGCATGTATTTTTCCTGATTCATCAACTTTAACAGATATGACAAAATTAACTTCATTTACATCTTCGTAATAAATTTCACAATTACCATATTTACTAATATTTTCAATTACTTCACTTATTTTAGACATATTTTTCCCTCCTAGATAATAATTGCCTTTTTTTAAATTTACATTTATTATACTTATATTATTTTAAAAGTCAACAAAAAAATAATTAGGGATTTTTCTAATTATTTTCTTTTTTCTTTTCTTCTACTTAATATACTTTCTCTTTTAGATTCCATATCTTCAATTATTCTCTTTTTATCTTCTTCTTTATCAAAAGATTCCTCTGGCCCAATTAAAATATGGCTTTCTAAATTTTCTAAATATTCACTTGGTATTGAGTAATCTAAAAAGTAAGTTTTATCATATTCCCATCCATTTTTTAATAAAGCTCTACAATATTTATCAATAAGACCATAAACAAATTTCTCATCTTTTAATAGTTTTTTGTTTTCTTGATAATTAAATCCACCTAACCAACTATCAAGAAAAATAATATTATCTGGATTTTTAAAAAGCATACAGCCTATAATATCATCGTCATTTAAATATTTAGATGGTATATTATTCATAATTCTGCCAAGATCAAAAGGACATTTTTCTAAAAGATTATCAAGTAATTCTAACATAAAATCTTTATCATTAATTAAGTCTTCTGATGCTGATCTAAGTAATTTATAGCAACCTCTTTTAGATAGCTCTAATAACTCATCTTTAGAAGTAATATTTATTTTTTCACATTTTTCATTATATTTACTTAAATATTTGAACATTAACATTTTACTTTCAAATGAAAATTTATTATAATCTTGTTGATAATCTCTAACTCCTATTATTTTCTTTGCTTTAGCAAAACCTTGATAAGCCATATAATATAAAAATATTAATTCATATTCAGTAAAGTCATCTTTATTACATAATTTATCTATTTTTTTTATATTTGTATATAATTTATTTATTATAGGAATATATTTATTTGCCAATTCTACATTAAGTACTTCTTTTAATTTATTGGCTATTAAAGGATAATAATCAACATTAATCCCACTTGTAATAATATTATCATTACCATTAAATTCTATAGACAAACGTTTAACTTTTAAATAAAATTCTGGTGTTATCTTTTTACCTTTAGCAACATAATAAATATAAATATCACCAGCTAAAGTTCCTTCGGACGGAAATTGTTCACCGCAAAGTTCTGTTTCACATTTTTCAAGATTATCAAATAAATATTTCCACCAATTTTTTTGATTTTTTATATCTTCATATAATTCTTTAATTGATTCATAAGATACAGGCAAGCCAACGTTATTTTTACGCATTGTTTTAGAATATTTTTTCCAAATACCATTCTTATTATCCATAAAACCTCCTAAAATACTCATATGTTTATTATATAATCTTTTGTTTCTTAAGACAAGACAAAACTATAGTAAAAACTTGCCAAAAACATTATGATATGCTATTATAAAACGTCATAAAGGAGGGAAATAATATGAATGAAACTAATTTAGCAAACTCTTTAAGAAATAAAACAACTAAAATTTTGGAAAACATGAAAACTATTTTTAATAGTGATAAAGATGTAAGCTTTAATTTTTTGATGACAAGTGAAGAGTTTAATAATTTTTTAAATTTATTTGCGCCGGATGAAATATTAAAAGCTGGCATTGAAGGATATGAAGAAGATATTGGATATGTTCTTAATCCAACTCCAAATGATCCAGTTTGTACTTACTATTTTTTATTAACTGACAATGGAAAGTTGATATTAATAGATGCCGGATATTACACTGACTGTGAATATAAAGTTGGCATTGGAAGTACTACCACTGATACAGATTTTAAAATTAAAATTGAAGGCAGAAAATATTTTAATATTATGGATTTGGAAGGTTATAGTCATTTTAAAGTACTAGCGTTTCCTGATGTACTTAGACTACGTGGTAAAATGTTAAGAAATGTTATAACACCAATTAACATAAATGATATTTTAGAAAGAAATGCAGAAGAAAATTTAAATCATAGTTGTTCTTTAAAAAGAACTAGATAAAAAAAATAATTAGAATAACGTTTTCTAATTATTTTTTTATAGATTAATCTTTTTCTATTTTAAATACTGGTTGTCTTAAATGATTAGAAGGAGTTCTTTCAATATAATTTATTTCACACTTATAAATAGGATTAATATAATTTAAATTATCGTCTTTATAATCATAAAAAGAAGATATTTTTTTTAACTTTAATTTTTTTAATTTATTATATAAAGGATTTTTTTTAGCCATTACTACATTACCAACATATATTAAATTACTATTTATAAATTCCCCTAGTGCTAAAGATATAACTGGAGATGAAGAATTTTCTTTATAACCACCAATATAGAAAATACCATCTTTAAAATTTTTTATTTTAATCCAACTATCTACTCTTGTATTTATTTCATAAATACTATCCTTCTTTTTAGCCACTATTCCCTCTAAACCTATTTTTTTAATTTCATTAAACATTTTTATACCATCATTATTAATTGCTTTATTTTTAATAAACACGTCATTTTCTTTTATTTTAGATAATATTTTCTTTCTTTCAGTTAATTTCATATTAGTTATATCTTTATTATCATATAAAATATCAAAGCAAACATAACATATTGGATTTTCTATACTTAATTTTTTAATTTTATCTTTATTTTTTAAATGACTTCTTTCTTGTAATTTACTAAAAGATGGTAAATTATTCTGAAACGCTACTATTTCTCCATCAAAAATAGTAGCATGTTTAACTAATTTTTTAATCGCTTGTAATTCAGGATAAATATTAGTTATATCCACTTTATTTCTTGTTTGTACCACTACTTTATCAGGACTTGCAAAAATAATTGCTCTTATACCATCAAACTTAATTTCAAATAAATAATCTTTTGAATTAAAAGGCTTATCTATTTCTTTTAATAACATTGGTCCCCAATTATGATCTTGCCATATATTCACTTTTTCTTCAAACTCTTTTCTAAAGCTTCTAGTAAATCATTAACTTGCTTTTTGGCTTTTTTACGACTAGTTTTTATAGGTTTACCCTCTATTTTATCATCGATTGCCTCTCTAATATTATTTTGATATTCATCTTGATATTTATCAGGTTCAAACTTCCCTGTTTCTTCATCAATTAAACGCATAGCTAAATTAAGTTCTTTATCACTAACATTTAAATTAATCTCATCATCAGGTAATATTACCTCTTCTTTATAAAATAAAGTAGTCATAATAATTCCAAAGGGTGAAAATCTTAAAAGACAATAATATAATTTTGTTCCTAAAACTGTTTTGGCAAGTCCTACTTTTTTACTTTTTCTTAAAGCTTCACAAAATAAATTATAAGCTTTACTTTGTTTTTCCGTTTTCAAAATATAACTTTTTTCTAAATAAATCGGATCTACTTCTTTAAAATCTATAAAAGAAATAATTTCAATTTCATCATTTTTTTCTGGCTTTAATTTATCTAGTTCTTCTTTAGGAAATGTAATATATTTATTCTTTTCATAAGCATAACCTTTAATAATATCTTTTTCTTTAACTTCTTTTTTACAATGATGACAATATTTAATATAATTAATTCTATTTAAACAAGTTTTATGTAATTGATTAAAAGAAGTATCATTATCTCTAATTATTGGATTCATTAAAACTGGAATATTAACTAATCCAAAAGAGATATTACTATGAATATTTGGCATAATACCACCTAATCTTATTATGGAATAATAACTATTTTCTATACAAGACAAAAAAACCATTCAAACTGAATGATTTTTTTAATTTAATATTATAAACCTCCACCAGATCCAAAGGAATCAAGTTCTTCTTGAGTAACAACAACATTAATCCGCATTCGCCGGTTACCACAAACAAATAAACCTTGACCTTGTGGATAATATTTTATACTTTCTTTTTCACTTTCATTTAAATCGATTAATAAACCTAAATCTTCAACTGATTGTTTTCTTAAGCCCATAATCAAATAATAAGCAGCATTATCAAAGATTGCTTTACCATGAACTAATACTTGAGGAGCAGCAAAATCTGATGGTTGTTGAGTAATAATAATAGTTCCGGTATTATATTTACGACTACGTCTTTGAATTTGAGCTAAGAATTCAGCACCTAAATCATTATGAGACGCTAGTAAAACATGAGCTTCGTCAACCATTAAAACAGTGTTAACATCTCTATCAAGACATAGGCTCCATGCATATTTTAAAATATTAAAGAATAAAGCATTTTTAATATTATCATCACTATTCATTAACTCTTTAATATTGAAAACGATAAAATCACTATTAATTTTAATAGTAGTATGACCATCAAAGTAGAATTTCAACTCTTTAGTTAATGGACGCACCTTAAGTTCAAGTCTTTCCATTATATCTCTTTCATGAGTTGCATCATTCATAGATAAAAGTCTTCCTTGAATAGTGGCATAAACGTCATCGAAAGTTGGATAATCTTCACTTGTAAGCGTAGTAAAATCAGTATTAAAATCTATTCTAAATCTTCGATAAGTATCTTGAACAACTTCACTAAATAAAGTTAAAACATCTTCTTCAATTTCAGGATTATAATACTTCATAAAGGCTTTTAATTGTTGTAATGTTCTAGTAAGAACAGTATAACCTAGTCCTTTTTCTATTTCTTCTTCATCAACATCCATAACGATTTCTAAAGGGTTAACCATTCCGAAATCGCCACCTTTACCAAGATCTAGGAAATCTCCCCCAATTAAATGAACCATATCTTCAAGTTCACCTTCAGGGTCGATGGCAACTACTTTACAACCATTTCTTAAATGAGTTCGAAGTAAAAGTTTAGCAGCAGTTGATTTACCTGATCCAGAAGTACCTAATAAAATAAGATTAGCATTATTTCGATTATTTTCATTTTTTATTTGATATAAGAATTGGTTAAATAAAACAACACCACCAGAAAAATCAACACCAAATAAGCAAGATAATCCCGGATCTTTGATACTATCAAAAACATATGGATACATCGCTGCCATTGTAATAGAAGGAATTGGTGTTCCTATTCTTTGTTCAATATCTTGTTTAGGGAAGATTGGTACAATACTCTTTAATACCTTTTCTTGTTCAAACATTAAGGCTACTCCACCCATTCCTAAAGCATTTAAGTAACTCTTAACTTCCATTTTTTTAATATCTAATTCTTCTTTACTATCCGCTGTAACCATTAAATGCATTTGAAAATCAAAAATACGAGCATCGGTTGCTGCAAGCATTGTAATAAATTGTTCCAATGATTCGTAATCTTGACGAATTCTTTCTTGCATTGTTTGATCTCTTTCAGATTGATATCTTGTTTTCAAATCGGCAATTTCTTTATTAATCATTTTTTGTAAAACACTAAATTGAATAGGAATATGTTTAACAACAACTTTAACTCCAGATATATTAATAATATCTGATAAATATCCTAGATAAATATTTTTGGGAAATGATACAATCGTAATTATTGTTGAATATTTACCACCTATTCTAAATTCAGTAGGTTTAAATTCCATCCCTTTAGGAGCAACTTCACTTTTTAAATTCATTAACTCATCACCGTCCCAAAATTAGTAACCTCGCCACCATTTAAAAGATTGTCGAGAATCATTCTTAAATCATTATTGCTAGTTTGAGAAGATTGAATACCACAATTAGCAAGACCACTTATCATAGTATGTAATTTCTTTTGTAAAATTTCCAATTTTCTTTCTTGAAATAATAAATAATATTCTGTATCAACTACATTATATTGAGCACTCATAAATTGATTAGCTTTATTAATATCTTGTAAAATTAACTTTCTAATTTCATTATTTGGGGTATTATTATATTTCTTTTGTAATTCAGCTAAATATAAATTAATATCAACCGGACGGTCCGCAATGATAAGCCAAAATTCATAATCTATGGTATTATAAAAATTTCTTAAATTATAAACCATATTATCTTGAGCCACTTGATCAAGAATAAAAATATTTTTAGGGTGAATTTTAACACCCGTAACATAATAACCATTTTCTAATTGAATCATACCATTCATTATTTGTCTAATTGGTAACCATGCTTCAGTATATTTTGACTTATTTACTGTTTGTGTTGTATTTTTCATTAACACACCATCCTTTCCAATAATATTGTCTTCTACCAGTATAGAAATTATAAATATTTGTTAATAACTGCAATACATTATGATAATGTGGTACAGGCATTACTAAAAATGTGGCAACTAATCCTGGCATTAACAAAATAATTAATAAAGGCAAATTAACAGTATTTTGTAATACTATTAAAGTAAAAGATACTACACAGCCAACACTGAAAATAGCTAAATCAACTGGTGTAAAAAAACCTAATATTAATTGTGATTTTTTTGTATTGGCTGGTATTAAATAAGAATTGCTTCGTCCTTCCACTACTCATCCCTCCATGTCAATTAATTTCCATTACCTTTTTTACTTTTATCACGTCTTTGCTTTTCTTCATATTTTCTGCTAACTTCTGTTTCAGCAAGAGCAATCGCAGCTTTCATTTGTTTCATATATTTTTGAGAATTTTCTGAAGTTATTTCTGCACCATTCATGGCTTCAACTTTAATAGGAGTCGAACTATCACCATTTTGTAAAGCTTTAACAACCAATGAATTTGCATTTTCTTTCATTACATCGTTCATAATTCCTAGTTCTTGTTTAATTATAGTAGCTTCTTTTTCAGCTCCTGCATGACCTTGTGCAATACCAACGAAAGCATCTATTGTATCCTTAAGACTTTTCTTATAGTCATTTTCTGCATCCGCTAACTCTCTAGCAAAATTACCTTGATGTGGACCTTCAGCAATCATTGTATTTAACTCTTGTTGAACTTGATTTGCTCTTCTAAGTCCTTCATTTTCCAAAAGTTTTAATTCATCTTCATAATTCTTTTTTTGAACTTCTCTTCGAGAATCTAAATCATTAATAGCATTTTCAAGTGTTAAAACTGCCGCTTGATCATTAACAAATAATTTAGCTTGTCTTTCTTTTTCTAGTTCTGCTCTTTGTCTTTCATAATCTAGTTTATTAGCCCCTTCTTTATTGCCAAGTTCCCGTCTCATTGATTTTATTTCATTATTAATTTCTTCAAATTCACTTCTTTTGCTTTGAATTCTAGCTTTGTACTCTTCATCAGTTTCGTTTCTTGCTCCTCTAGCTTTTATTGCTTCAAGTTCCTTTTCTAAAACATCTAATCTTCTACTGCCAATTTTTACTCTTTTACCATTAACATCAATTTCTTGATCTTCAAATCTATTTATTTCTGCTTCAATTTGAGATAATGTACTACCATCGGCAGCTCTACCATCTTTACTATTTTTAGCTTCATTTCTTTTTCTTAATAAATTTTCAATAGTTTTAGTTTGCTCTGCATTTAGTCCAGCATAAAATTCATTTTTATGTTTATTAATGTAATCTTCACTAGTAGAAGCAATAGTACCTTGATGTTTTTTAAGTTCATCACTTGCTTTTCTTTCAGCTTGTAAAGCGGCATAACTAAGTTCAATTCCAGCCCATTCCGCAGCACTATGGAAAGCATCTGTTGCATGCCCTGCTATAGTTCCACCAATATGACGTTTTCCATCTTCACCCTTCTTAAATGTTAACATAGCGCCACCATGAGTGTCTTTATAATTGGCACGATATGCTCTTGCTTCTATTGCTCCTTTAGCTCCAGTTGAAGCAGCAGCTTTCATTTCTTTAGCACTTTTAGCTGTATAACCAGCTTTTCCACCACGAACGGCACCAGAAGCTGCTCCAGCAGCAGCTGAACCAACTCCTCTAGCTACACCAGTAAAGGCATGTAAAGCTCTTTTACCACCACTAACACCTTTTTCTTTATCTTTTTGCCATTTATTTTTTATTTCTCTACCAGAAGCTACTGCATTATTTACTAAAGATGTAGCACCTGCACCTAAAGCAGCACCAGCAGTAAATAATCCACTATCTTTAAGTTTATCTTTAAGTCCTAATTTCATATTACCTGAATCAAGACCTGTAATTTGTTGAAGTAGTTTTGGGGCTTGACGCATAAACATAATAATTCCTAAAATAACAAAAGCTTTAGTGATTAAAGCAAGAAATAATCCTTGACTATAAATATCATTGCTTAAGAAATCAGAAGTAATCATTGCCTTACATAAATATACACAGAAATATAATATAAAAATTCTAACAAAAACTTCTAAATAACAAGTTAAAGTTACTTTAATCCATTGAGAAAATACTCCATTAAGTTTACTATTTGGAACAATTCTTAAAAACAATGGAATTGGGGCAATTAATTGATAAAAAACTAATTTTACTAAACGTAGTGCCATATCAAAACAATATGAGATACCCATATAAGCTAATAATACACCACCGATTAATGCAAGGAAAAAGTTAAAATCAATTTCACCATCTGCTACATTTTCGGCAAAATTAGTATAATACATAAATTTACCTTCTGTTTCTGCAGCATTAATGGCATCAGCAAAGTTAGTTCCGGAATTAAACAACCAACTCGTTCCAAATAAGCCATCTTTAGATTCTATACTCCTTTGACAAGCTTCAACGCCAGATCTCGATACAGGATTTCCGCAATAATCATCAGAAACATTAAAAAAGGCTGTAAATACTCCATTAGTAATTTGGTAAGCTCCAACTTGAATATAATTATCGTCAATATTAGCGTTTCCAGAACCGCCAAAATTAAACAATTTAGCAATCGGATTAACACCACTAATCAAAATAGAATCTTGAAAATCATATGCAAAAGCAAAAATTGTGGGAAGCAAAGCCATAATTATTCCAGATGTTACTAAATTTATAATTATTTTTCGAATAGCGGTAGTTCCTTGTTTTGAATCATCAGGAGTAATCATTTGCTTAAGTAAGGAGAATGCTAAAACAAATAACATTACTACTCCAATAATTACATAGAAATTATTAATAAATGCTTGATATTTTTCTGGGGATAATAATTCGCCAGAAGCTAACATCAAAAATACTTTAAAAATTTGAGTAGCAACTTTATAAATACCAATTACTAACCAAATACATAAACCAGTTATTTTTCCACTAAGGCTTAAAAACATTTTATCTACCTCCCCCTATACCACAAAGGTCTGCTGCACGATCATTTAGATATTTTAATGCAAAACTAATTAGTGTTGGAAGTAAATATATTGCTATACATAAAATAGCTCTTTTAATCGTTTTATTTGTAGCGTTTCTTAAAGCTTTTTCATCACCTGAAGTTACAGCACTAATAAAATCAAACATTGATAATACAACAAGTAAAACAATAGCTACATATTTCATAACTGTAAAAGCTTTATTTAAATAAAAAGCAGGATGTCCTTCCGTATATGGATCACCTAATAAAGATGTACATTCACCTATATCTGCTATATCAGGATTTCCTGAAGGGGTTGATGGTGTTTCAGGATCACGTATAGTTGGAGAATCTAATGGATTTTCTTCAACATAACATTTTTCTCCTGTTATGGTTCCATCAATATCGGAAGAATTATAAGATGCTCCTGGCAAAGTAATATAATAGTGATCATTATCACCTAAACAAGTATGGATTACATTTATATCACTTGGCCAATCACAATTACTATCAGTACAACTACTAGGATAAATACTGTTATTTATAACTTTTGCACCTGCTCCAGACCATGAAGCTTGGGGAGGATCAAATAATGGATCAGATTCGTGAGTAAAAGATGAATTTTTTAATATAAAATATTTTTTATTATTTGTGGTAATACCAATTTCTATTTCAAAATTTTCTCCAGCAACAGTTTTATTATACTTTTTACAAGATTTCGCGTCATTTTTATTGCAGCCATTAGGTTCATCTTTAGCATTTATATCAGTAAATGTTTGACAATCACCACTACCCGAAGTACTTAAAGCAAAATCATGCTCTTGTTGTCCTGTTCTATCTCTACAAAAATAAATATTTTTCAAACAGGAATTGTTATTTTTTAATTGTTGAAGAAGACTACCATAATCGAAATTATCAGTATTAATTCGGACTGTAGGATTTAAATCATCAATTCGATGCCACCCCGCATTATCACCATGGACTGTAACTGAATCACCGCGAAAACCATTATTATAATAATAAGAGTCATATATATCTAATTTACCATCCGTTTTAGTAAAAATAATTTTAAATTGTGAAAAGCCTAATGGATTTTCACTTCCTGCAAATTTATATGTACAATTATTAGCTTTTCCTTCACTATTTAATTCAAATATTTCACTATATGCTCTATATTTGCTTTCAATTTCACTTTGGGTTAATGCTTTTTCAACTTTAAACGGAAAAGAAAAAACTATTATAAATAAAACAACAAATTTTATATATTTTTTCATATTAGCTACTCCCTTGTTTTTTATCTTATAAATGTATTTTATCATAAATTATTATTAAAAACCACCTATAAATAGAAAAAAACAGGATAAAAATACGAATTAAAAAGAGAAAAATAAGCAAAGCCAGTAATTATCTAAAAAAATAGCAACTTTTCTAT
>CANQGF010000013.1 GCA_947601485.1 uncultured Bacilli bacterium | reverse complement strand
CCAAGGCAAATTTGCAACAAGCTGTTGCAAATTTTCATCATCTCTATATTCCTCGTAAAATAATTTCATATAATTTAAACATCTTTACTTTTTATTTGATAAATCTTTGCAAGTATCTAATACTATATCTCTTAACGTTTCTGGGCTATCAATATCATCAACTAAATACATAGGTTTAGCACCATCATAAGGTATAGATTCTTGCATATTGTATTTTTTATTGCTATCTACTATCTTAACAAGTAATCTATCATCATATATACCACCAAATAAAATATTATTGTAATAAAGTAAATATTCTCCCATCATTGATTTACAAGTAATGTTATCTAATAAATTTAATTGTTCCAATACAAAATCTTTATAATCTTTTGTTGTAGCCATTATATCAACTCCTACAAATTAATATTTATCTTACTCATCTTTTATTAGCACTTCTATTTTGAAGTAACACTTGTTTTTTATCATTAATTATAAAAACTGCAACTTCATTATGCAACAAATTTTTATCATGTGCTTCTTCTTTATCCATAATTTGTCCTGTAAAATTACCATCTTTATCAACTATTTCTATTAGTTACATAGTATTTATTTGCTTTCAAACCTTTTTTAATCTTTTCCTACAAAAACATTATAAATTTTATCATAGCGATATCCTAATTTTGCATGGGTAGAATCTTTAACTAAAATGCCAAGTTTTTCTAAT
Organism: uncultured Bacilli bacterium; assembly: GCA_947601485.1. Taxonomy (GTDB): domain Bacteria; phylum Bacillota_I; class Bacilli_A; order RF39; family UBA660; genus SIG200. The sequence goes on along the minus strand of CANQGF010000013.1, from coordinate 29,180 downwards.
TTATCAATTAATGTAGACACAGTATTTCTTGAAACTCCAGATTCTTCTTCAATTTCTTTTTTGGTAAATACAATTTGATGAATTATTGCAGGCATTATTCGATAAATTGCATTACTGCCTAATTTTTCTATTAATTTCATATCTTCTTCGTAAATTTTTTGAATTCTATTAATTTTCGCAATATTACTATTACATTGTTCTATTATACATTGAAGAAAAAACTTAATAAATCCTAACATATTACCTTTACGACTTTCGTTCAAAAACTTATGATAACTTGGTTTATATAATTCTATTACTTCAGAAAGAAATAGTATCGGTTCTTCATCTGTAAGTAATGCAAGCTGTATAGATATTAAAGCTCTTCCTAATCTTCCATTTCCATCTCTATATGCATGAATAGTTTCAAATTGTGAATGAGAAATCGCCATATTTATAAATATTGGATCAATATATAAATTATTCATATAATCAAATAAGTTATTTAACAGTAATGGAACATCCTCTGGGATTGGCGGAACAAATATTGCTTCTTCTATTGTACAACCTTTAGGACCAATCCAATTTTGAATATTTCTAATTTTCCCTGGTTCTTTATTATTTCCTCTTACACTATCTAATAGTATTTTGTGAATATTATTCAAAAAATGTATATCAATCCTTTTTTGCTCTTTTAAATTATCTTTTGCATATTCAATAACTCTTTTTAAGTTTTGAATCTCACTAGTGTCATCTGTTTTTGGCATATATTTTAAATAATACATATCATCTTGTGATATTTGCGTTCCCTCAATTTGTGTTGATTTTAAACTTTCGCTTAAAATAATAGAATCTAAGAAAAATCTTGAATCAAACTTGCTATTTTTTAAATTAGTCTTATACTCACCATATTTTTGATTAGCTTCCGCAATTAAAGATAATAATTCTTTGTCAATAGTATAGTTTATTGGTAACATATCAGCTTTAAATGGTTCCATAATTTCATCTCCTAAACAAATTCTATCATATTTTTGTCTAAACGCAAATATAAAATGCACAATAAATTGATAATATTGTGCATTTTTTCTTTTTTTTGACATATTTTGCACAACATTTGTGCGATTTATTGCTTTTTTAATCAAACTATTGCAATTTATGACAAACAAAAATGGAGCGCTATTGCGCTCCTTCAGGGAGTTTTGGTTTAAGGAAAGTAGGTGTTGTTATGAGAAATCTAATAGCTTTACTAAAAGAGATTATCATTATGAAGATTTTTTTATATATTACAATAGAAAAGATAAAGAGTTAGGAATACTTATAACGAAGATTATAGTTTACTCTTTATCTTTTATTATTTATATAAACGTTTACACGTTTATAACTTATTATTGTACGACATATGGGTCTTTTTGTGTTCCGGTTCCTGTTACTGTTACATCGGATTTTAGGTTGATAACTGGGAGAATTGCATTAGCAGCATTGGCTCCACTATCACTTGCAATAAAACCATTATTATTGGCTAGGTAAAAATCAACATAATACTCCAATCCAGTTCCATAATAGCCATAAGAACATGGACTTAAAGACCACCAATAATAATTATGATATAAATAATTATTGTTATCATATGTACTGGTGGAATTAGAAAGTCCTGCAAATCCCATTTCATCTGTTGTTAATAATCCTATTTTAAGTTTATATACTCCACCATAATTTTTTGTTTCATCATTTTTAGAATTTGGATTTATACACGATAAAGTATAATTTTTATCACTGTTTCGTTTAGTAGCTCCAAAACTCATAAAATCATATTCACCAGAGCCGACTTCATTTTCTCCTAAATCTTTCCCATAAGATGTATCATTACAAAATGTTGTTAAAGCAATCTTATCATCATATTTTGCTAAATTTATTTTATACCAATCCTCTAATTTATTCTTTATATCAGAATTTGTTCCTACCCCTTCTGAATTTTTAAAGCTATTTCCATTATAATCACTAATACAAGGATTTTCTTTTGTACATGCAATTCTATTATTATATGTATAGCCAGCGTAAATATCACTATCTCTATTATAATTAAAACTTCCCCAATCCATAGGAGTATCTTTAATTAATCTTATTGTTCCATCGCCATTTATTCGCACTATTCGCCATAAACTAGGTGTATTTTCTTCAGAAATCTTAATTTCTTTAATACTTGCAATACAACTTTCCGGAGATGAACCATCAGCATATATATTATAATCTGTTTGGCAATCCTCTACAGCTTCTTCATATGTGTATTCATATCCTTGAATATAGTCGCTATCAGTATATATATTATAACTTATTGTATATATGGTTTTGTTTTCAGAATTAATTCCCAGTTGAACATAATTATTTTTAACGTCTCCCCTAAAATAATAACTTGTTCCATCATCATCAAATGCTAAATATAAACCACTTTTTGCTTTTACTTCTTCTTCAGTAGTCTTTTGATTAGGAAAACTTGTACTAAAATCTGGTGTTTCTGTTATTACAGCATATTCTTTTCCAAATATCTTTGTTTTTAAATCTCCTACTCCAGCACCTGCTTCTATTGTTATCTTAAAAGTAAAACTTTTATTTTCTCCATCGGTTTCTGTTGTATCTTTATCCATCCAACTTCTTATTTGTACTATCTTTGTTTGATTTGGTCCTACTACTCCTGTTCCGATTATGTATGATGCTTCATTACTAAAACCTTGGATTGTTCTCTTATCTGTTGATGTAGCTTGTGATAGTAACTTATAATCATTATCTACTGCTACTTTTAAATGTTCATCATCTAAATCAGAAGTATTTTCTTTATTTAGGATTACATTATATGTTGATACTGTATCACATGTATTTGTGATTTGGACTTCATATGGTTTATTTTTTAATCCTTCTTCATCTTTTTGAGGAATACCATTTTCCATTGATATTCCATCTCCATTAGTTTCTGCGTAGCTTATTTCAAAACAAGCATAGGTATTTCTATTTGTTCCAGTTTGGGTATGTGTCCTACTCCATATGGCATAAGTAAATGTTGTTATTGCGAGTATCAACATTAATCCTATTACAGTTATTGTTGTTATTTTACGTTTTCTTTCCTTCATTACATTTATTCCTTCCTATCTTTACATCTAAGTCCATTATACCCCCCCCGGTTTATTGTAAAGCAGAAAGTTTTTGGTTGACATGAAAAAAAGAAGATTGCTCTTCTTCTATATCTCTGCAATATATTCTAATAATTTAATAAACATACGGGCAAATATGCCTCGTAAACCTTTACGTTGTAACTTACGTATTTCAATTCTTTTTTTGCTTACATCCATTTCACTATAGAATATATCAGCAATTTGTTCTTTTAAAGAAGTTTCAATTTGTAAATCACTAATAATAGAATCTACATCTTCATTGATTAAACGAACAGCATTAATTTCAATATCTTGACCTTTACAATTAATAGTTAATTGTTTAATGGTAGGAACATTTTCTACTTCAACAATAAAATCAGCATCATCAACATAAGCTTTATAATTAATTGGGTCTTGGTCAACATAAGCCGAGACATTTTCAGCTAATTTAGTATTTCTAAATCTAATTTTATAATTTCTAGTATCTGGTATTATTCCTGATTTACCTTCTACTGGTCTAATGATTAAAGTATAGTTATTAGCTAGGTAATTATATTCTATACGTGTATTTATAAAATATCCTTCTTCATAAAGGCGTGTAACTCCATCATCTTCATATAAATTATAGAAATTACTACGACCTGGGAAGACATGAATTTCCATTGATTTTGGAGAATCTGTAACGTTTTTATTTTCATCAAGACGAGCCAGAGGAATTATTGAACCACTACGGGCATAGACAGGATAATCTTCATCTTTAAAGAATAAAACATATCTTTTATTACCAACAATTTTTTTACCAGTTTTAAAATCATACCACATACCATTAGGTAAAAATATTCTTTCAACGGCCCTATTCATAATGGGGTCTTTTTTATTAGTTATTGGACAAACAAATAATTCACTACCAAAGAAATATTCATTACGATATAAAGGTTCATCATAAATTTCAGGATAGATATAATATAAAGGTTGAATTAAAGGAAGTCCTGTTTTGGAATATTTATAAGCTTCGGCGTATAGATAAGGGATTAAACGATGACGCATTTGACAATAATTAGAAACAATACTTAAAGTACGGACATCCCAACGCCATGGTTCTCTTTTATAGAAGTGGCCTTCTTTAGAAGCAAATCTAAAGATTGGACTATAAACTCCTAATTGAACATAACGCGTATATAACTCAGGGTCTTCAATGCCATCTTTATAACCACCTATATCATGGCTCCACCAAGAAATACCAATATTACTAGCTGTACTATTATAAAATGGTAAATATTTTAAAGTTTTCCAACTAACTATAGTTTCGCCAGAGTATAAAGCAGGATAGCGATGAGCAGCAACACCTCCATTACGACTTAAGATAAAGCCACGATGGTTTTTATTTTCTTTATAACTATTAAATTGATAATAATTTAAAGCTCTAAGTGTTAACATATCATCAGGATTATAATAATCAATCCAATAAAAGTCTGTTCCTATAGCAGTTAAAGGTTTGATTAATTTTTCTAAATAAGCATTAACTATATATTTATCAAAAACATTAAATGGAATTATATCTTTATTAACTAAACCTAAATCTGTAGCTATTTCAGCATAGGCTTTTTCATGAGGCATTATTCCCTCTTTAGGGTCGATATTAAGACCTAGACGAATTCCTCTTTCATGTAAATAAGTAGTTAAGCTTTCTGGGTCTGGAAAACTATCTTGGTCAAAGGTATAACCAGTTTTTAAAACACTAGGATTTTTAGGGTCTTTAATATGCCAATTATCTCCTAAAAGTAAGATACTAAGTGGAATTTCATTACGATTAAAAGCTGTTACTAAATCTTTAATATCTTCAAAAGAATAAGCTTGATTTTTATTCCACCAGATACCTAAAGCATAGCGAGGAATTAAAGCAGGATAACCAGTTAGATGAAAATAATCACGTAAGCATAAACCAAAGTCTCTTCTATAGATAAATAAGTAAGTATCTATTCTTAAGGCATCTCTTTTAATAAGACCGCCATCTTCATCAATAACTAAAGAACGAGAATCATCTAAAGAAGCAAAACCATCGGTTGAATAAAGTCCTTTAGCCAGTTTAACATTACCATCACTATCATCTAAAGATACAGCACTACCAAAAAAGTTACGCGCCTCGGGGTGATTATAATACCAGAATTTATCGGTACCATTTAAAGTTACTTTTAAATTAGAATCTGGAGCTACTTTAGAACCAATAAAAGATTTTCCTTTAGCATATGATAATTTAAAATATTTAGTTGTAATAACTAAGAATTTTTCATCTTCTTGAACTTCCATTTGGGGAACTTCAAAATCTCTATCTCTTACTAATTCGGTTAATTTATCCATAAATTGACCATCTTCAGCATATTCTAATCTAATTAAAAGCTCACTTAAAACAGTAATACGATATTTATCACCTTTAAAGACTGCTCCTTCTTTACTAATAGACTTACTTTGGTCTAATTCAAAATATTCAGGTAAATTTGCCACACTATCCCACCTTTATTATATAAGTTTATCATTTATCAAAAAGTTTTTCTATAACTGATAAAGGTTTTGACAATTATTGACAATTAATTATTTTTTTAGATATTTGGGAAGATAAAAAAGAAATATGGACTTTAAGCCTTTTGTTTGATAAACTATTTATGGTGATTTAGATATGAAAAACAAGAAATTTTTTATAGGTGGCGTTATTGCTGTTATTGTTATTGCTTTAGGAGTTAGTCTTTTTATTCTAAAAGATGATAATAAGAATTTAATTTCTTTAGATAAGGAAGCTTTACAAGAAAAAATTGATAATAAAGATAGTTTTATCTTAGTTGTATCAAGAGAAGGTTGTCCTCATTGTGAAGAATTTTTACCAGTTTTTAAAGATATTTTAAAAGAATATGATGTTACAGCTTATGTTGTTGATATTGCTAAATATAGTAAAGATGATAGAACATACTTAAATAGTGTTGCTAATATTAGTGGTACTCCTACTACTGTATTTATTGAAAAAGGTGAAGAAAAATCAACTGTTACTAGAATTGTTGGTTCTTCTAATCGTAAAGCTATTATAAGTCGTTTAAAATCAACCGGATATATAAAAGAATAAAAAAGAGGGATTAATATGAATTTTGAAGGAAAAACATTATTAGATAAAATATCTATTATTGTAAGGGGGATAGGTCTAATTGTCCTATATATGTTTGCAGGGGCTTTAATTAGTGCAATTCTTCCCCATATTCCCCTATTTAAATATGCTATAGGTAGAAATATTTTATTAATTTTATCAGAGGTTTTAATTGTAGCTATTTTAATTATTGTTTTTTATGAAAGATTTTTTAAAGATTTGAAAGATTTTAAAAAGAATTATAAGAAATATTTAAAACAAGTTATTCCTTATTGGATAGTTGGTCTTATTATTATGGCTTTTGCTAATATTATTATTAATACGATTATTAATGAAAATGGTCTAGCTGCTAATGAGGCTGCTAATCGTAGTGTTTTAACTTCTTTACCACTTTATTCGATTTTATCAATGTGTATATTTGCTCCAATTAGTGAAGAATTATTATTTAGAGCTTCTTTTAAAAATGCTTTTTCTAATATTATTTGGTTTTGTTTATTTTCTGGAATTTTCTTTGCTGGGATGCATGTTGCTACCGGAATTGAATCTTGGTCAATTGCTAGTATCTTAAAAAATTGGAAAGAACTTTTATATTTTATTCCTTATGGTAGTATGGGAATTGCTTTTAGTTATGCTTTTTATAAAACTGATAATATCTTCTCTTCTATTTCATTACATATGTTGCAAAATACTATGTCGGTAATTCTTATTTTAAGTGCATATATTTTAGGAGCTTAGATATGGAAGAGGAAGAAAAAAAGATTAGTAATGCTAAGTTTATTGTTATTTTTATCATTTTATTTTTAGCAGGTCTTATCTTATGGGCCCGTTTTATTAGTACTAAAGGTTTATCTATTAAAGAATATCCTGTTTATAATTCTTCTTTAAGTGCTAATTTTGAAGGCCTTAAAATAGTGCATTTTTCCGATATATTATATGGACGAACTGTTAATAAAGATGATGTTAAAAAATTAGTAACTAAAATTAATGAATTAAAACCTGATATAGTAGTCTTTACTGGTGATTTAATTGATAAAGATACGATTTATAAAAAGTCTTTAGGAGATTTTTTTACAACTGAACTTGCCAAAATCGATGCCCGTTTGTATAAGTTTGCTATTGCTGGTGATTATGATTATAAGATTGCTGATTATGAAATTATTATGAAAAATGCTGGTTTTACTTTTTTAAATAATTCTTATGAACTTATTTATGATAATGGCAATATTCCTTTAATGATTGCGGGATTTCCTTCCTCTTTAAAAGGTGAACCGGATAAAGATAGCACTTTAGCTTATTTAAATGAACACCCTGACGATAATATTTATACAATTGTTTTAACTCATGAACCAGATAGTTATGATAGTTTTAAAGATTATAAAGTTAATTTGGTTTTAAGTGGACACTCTTTAAGTGGACAAATTAGATTACCTTTTGTAGGTGAGATTATTAGAAGAAAAGGTAGTAGTAAATATCCTGATAATCATTATTCTTTAAAAAATACCGATATTTTTGTTTCCAGTGGTATAGGAACAACTAATTATAGTTTTAGATGGTTTAATAAACCTTCTATAAATTTATATCGTTTATATGCTAAAAAGTAAGCCCTAAGCTTACTTTTTAAAAACGCATTTCAGTATGTGTACCGTCAGTTCTGGTATCACTAAATGGGTCCGTTTTAAAACCACCATCACCAAAAGCAATACTAGTGGAAACATTATCATCGGCAACATCTTCATATTTACTAGGATTAATAAAATGAAGTAATTTTTTTATGTTGCGAACAATAGCACTTACTCCAACAGCATCAAAGAAGAAAGCTAAAAAAGGTAACAGAGGATGAACTTCTTTATCACCCCAATAAATATCATGATAATCTTTCGGATTATAACAAATTTTAATAGTATCCCCTATTTCTTTATCTGTCATAAAAACATTATCATAGGTATAATTTTGACCATCTATATTATAAGCAACTGTATATTTTTCGACTTCCCCATCCATTGTTTTATTAATTATAGTTCCTTCTAACTCGGGATATTCTCTAATTTTTAAATATTGAATATAATTTAAAATTGTAAAGATGGTGAAAGCTATACCTAATAAACAAATTCCGGCACTTAAAATAATACCCCATAAATAACCAAGGGGATTATTCATTTCCACTCCCGTCATTGTTGTTGTATTTCCCTCATGTTTAATTGTTGTAAACTGCATGATATCACCCTTTTATATTCTTTTTACGAGATTTAATTTTATCATAAATAATAAAGCAAAAGATTATAAAAGCACTTAATATAACAAATAAGTAGAAACTAATACCCCTTGATAAAACCATGGCACTACTTAAAAGAGCAGTTGGGAATAATAATTTAAAGATTATCATAAATCCCCCTTCACTTGCCCCCATAGCACCTGGTAATGGAAGGGATGCCACAGAAATATATAAAACAGCTTGTAACATGATAAAAGTAAAAATACCATATTCACTTAAGTTAAAGGCTTTATAAACAAAGAACGGAATACTATGATATAAACTTAACTGAATTAAAGTTGTAATAAATATTTTAATAATTAGTAATTTATTATTTTTAAGATAGATAGCGCAGTCATGATATTCTTCTAATTGTGATAAGGCTTTTTCTTTAATTGTATCAGCTTTTTTAAAATGTAATTTTTTTAAGAAACGGCCTAACCAATTAATTAATTTTAAACCTAATTTCTTAGAAAAAATCATAATAACTAAAAAGGTTTGAATTACAATATTAATTGTTATTCCTAAAAACATTAAGTATTTGATATTACCTATTTGATTAATTAATAAATCATAATTAAAAACAAAGCCAATAATAGCTAGTAAAAGAGTTATAAATTGAAAACTTAATAATTGCACTAATAAAGCTAAAGCACTATGGGATAAAGATACTTTATCTTTATTCATAAAATAAAGCTGCATTGGTTGGCCTCCGGTAGAAGAAGGCGTAATTGAAGAAAAGAAAAAACCTACTAAACTATATTTAAATGTTTGGACAATTGATACTTTATCTTTCATACTTCTAAGCATACGATAAATGTTTAAACCTTCACAAAAAATATAAACAAACATTGCAAAAATTGCTAATAATAAATATATTTTCTTAGCATTATGAACATTATCGATAATAGCATTTATATCATTATTTTTAAATACCACCCAAAAAGTTAAAGCAGCAATAATAATGAATAATAAAGCATTAAATAGTTTTTTAAAGATTGATTTTTTATTTTCCATTTTACATCATTATTCTTTCTTATTTTATTATTGTAGTTTTAAATTTATATTTTTTCAAAGCTTCCATTATTTTTTCTTTATTTTGAATATCAAAGTAAAAATAACATGGTGTATCTGTTAAAATTGTTAGGGAGTGTTTTTTTATAACTAAGGCTTTAATTTTTTCTTTGGGAAATATAACTTTTATATTATACGCCGTTTTATAAGTTAAACCATCATCATCTAAAATAATGGTATTTTTAAATTGTTGTTTATGACGAAAAGTATAAACAAATAGAAAACTAAATATTATGACAAATAAAAATATAATATCAAACATAGCTAAAATGCTAGCAAATAACCATAAACAAATGTTATGTGTAAAAGTTAAGACAAAACTTATTAGTAAGATAGAAAGACTAGCTAAAACTATTTCGGTATAGTAATTTAAGGGATTACTTTTTTTAGTTCTTAAAATATTTTTACGATGAACTGCGACCCCTTTACTTTCCGAATAACACATAAAATAATTTTTCGATATATCACAATTTATTTTCATAACCTACTCATTTCTACTTTCTTAATTTATTTTATCTCAAAATGCTTGATTATACAATAATTCTCCTTATTTTTTACATTTTCTTGGAAAAAGAAAAACTACTTATGAGTAGTTTAATCAATTTCAATTAATTCGTATTCTCTAGAACCAATACCTAACTTAGCTGCTGCTTCTATTGTATGAATACCATGTCTTGAATTAATTCTTTCTAGTAAATGGTCACGACCTGGGTCATCTGATTTAGTTACTAAATCAATACAAGCTTGGTCAATAGCTACAGGGTCAGTAGATGCTAAGATACCAATATCTTGCATACAAGGGTCTTCAGCTACATTGCAACAATCGCAATCAACTGACATATTACACATAATATTAATATAGGCAATATTATCACCAAAATATTTAACTACACTAGAGGCAGCATCAGCCATAGCTTCTAAGAAACTATCTTGGTCTTGATGAAACATATCTTCATATGTTCCGTTATTGCCGCAGCAATGGATATATCTTTTCCCTTTAGAAGAAGCAACTCCAATCGATAATTGCTTTAAAGCTCCTCCATAGCCTCCCATCGGATGTCCTTTAAAATGAGAAAGGACTAACATCGAATTATAGTTATCAAGATTTTTACCTACATAATTTTCTTTAATAACTTGCCCATTAGGAATTTCTAAGACTTTATCTGGACCTTCACTGTCCATAATATCCACTTGAAAATAAGTAGACCATTTATGATTAGCCATTAATTTCTCATGTTTTTCTGTAGTATTACGTTCGCCATCATAAGCAGTATTACACTCTACTACTGTGCCATTAACATATTCTATCATTGGTTTTAAAAATTCAGGACGAAGATAATTTTGATTTCCTTCTTCGCCTGAGTGCACTTTTACAGCAACTTTCCCAGGTAATTTACGTCCTAATTTTTGATAAATTTTAACAACAGCTTCACTTGTTAATTCTTTTGTAAAATAAACTTTTGGTTTATCCATTATATCAACTCCTATTTCTATTATATCATTATTTTTAAAGATAAAACTAATATATTTTACCTTGTTTATTTTGATATTCTTGCATTACTTTTAAACACTCTTCATAATCTATTTGTTTTAAATCAACCATTTTTTTATGACCTTTTAAATACTCATAAATATCCTCATCACGAAAACCGATTAAAGAAGCATCTTTTTTAGAACAGCCATAATAAACCGTTTTGATATTGGCCCAAATTATAGCAGCTAGACACATTGGACAAGGCTCACAAGTTGAATAAATAACACAATCTTTTAAATCATGCGTTTTTAAAATGGCACTAGCTTTTCTGATGGCATTTATTTCGGCATGGGCAGTTGGGTCATGATTTACTAACACTTCGTTATGAGCAGCAGCTATTATTTTATTATTATAAACAATGACAGCTCCAAAAGGACCACCCTCTTGTTTTTGGATACCTTCTTTAGCTTCTATTAAAGCTTGTTTTAAATATGAATTCATAATATCTTCCTTTAATCGCGTGGTTCTGTATTTTTAGTTATAATATTTTTACTATAACCATCTATTTTATAATCATATTCTAAGGTCGTAGTTTCAAAATTAACTTCATAAATTGCTTGATTATTTTCTAAATCTAAATCAACATCGACAAAGCTTACTTCATTACTACTAAGTCCCGCGTCTTCTAAGGCAATATTTTTTGCTTCTTCTTCGGTTATATAACTAGTACTTACGGAGGTTTTATTTTCTTCTTTAGATGGTAAATTATAATTACTATAAATTATTTTACCAGTTTTGGCATCTATTTCATATTTATATTCAAGACGATTGTAATAAAATTCTACTTCATATGTTTTAGTTTCTTTTTCTAAATCTAATTCAATTTCTTTAAAAGAAATATCATCAGGATTAAGTTTAGTATCTTTAATAATTATATCTTTAACTTCTTCTTTAGAAATTATTGTCCTTTTAAGATAAAGAAAATAACCTCCTATTAATAAAGCAATAAAAGCTAAAAAACTTAAAATTATAATAGCAATATTTCGTTTCTTTTTATTCATAATTCATCTCCTTATATCTTTCTTATTTATTATAAAACAAAAAGAGAAAAAAGAAAATTAATCTTTATAATCTTCTAAAAAACTATGATACTCACCATCTTTTTTAGTTCCTAAAACACAATTTAAGTTAATGTTATCTAAAGCTTTAAAGATATTATAATCTATATCTTCATAAACATCTCTTAATTTATTAATCAGATTTTTTATTTCTAAACGTTTACTTCCTTGTTCAAAATTTTCTTTAGCTGTTACTTTACAAGCACAATTTAAGAAAGTTAAACCATTACCTTTGGCCCAGGCTTTAATAGCTTGTTCTTTGACTAAATAAAGAGGACGAATAAGTTCTAGACCCGCAAAGTTATCGCTATGTAATTTAGGTAACATCGTTTTAACTTCAGCCCCATAAAACATAGAAAGTAAAGTAGTTTCAATCACATCGTCAAAATGATGACCTAAAGCAATTTTATTACATCCTAAATTTTGAGCTTCGTTATATAGGTGCCCTCTTCGCATTCTTGCACATAAATAACAAGGGCTTTTAGTTGCTATTTTATCAACAACACTAAAAATATCACTTTCAAAAATCTTTATTGGAATATTTAAAAGCTGCGCATTTGCAAGAATTGCTTCTTTGTTTTCTTTTTTATAGCCAGGGTCCATTACAACATAATAAGCTTCAAAATGAATTTTACCATGTCTTTTAATTTCTTCAATACATTTAGCTAGTAAAAAGGAATCTTTGCCGCCACTAATACAAACCATAATCTTATCATTTTCTTGAATAAGCTCATAGTCATTAACAGCTTTAACAAATTTACACCATATTTCTTTTCGGTATTTTTTAATAATACTTCTTTCAATTTCTTTATATTTTTCCATCCAAACCGCCTTAATCTTTCTTTAGTCTCAAAGCATTAAAGACTACACATAAGCTCGATAACATCATCGCTCCACTAGCAAGCATTGGACTAATTTCTAGACCCCAAGGAGCAAATAAACCGATAGCAAGAGGAAGCATTAAAATATTATAAAAGAAAGTCCAGAATAAGTTTTGTTTGATATTTCTTAAAGTTCTTTTGCCTATTAATATAAAGTTTAAAATATTATCTAATTTATCATTAGTAATAATAACATTAGCAGAATTAGTAGCAATATCCGTACTATTTTGAAAACTAATACCAATATCAGCACTAGTTAAAGAAGGAGCATCATTTATGCCATCTCCAACCATGACAATTTTTTGTCCTAAAGCTTTTTGCCTGTTAATATACTCAGTCTTTTCTTTAGGCAAACAATTAGCAACAATCTCATCTATTTGTAATTCTTTTCCAACCATTTGGGCGGTCTTTTGATTATCACCAGTTAGCATCACTACTTTAATACCATATTCTTTTAACTTCGCAATAGTTTCTTTAGCTTCTTTTCTTAAAACATCTTTAATCCCAATTAAACCAATTATTTGTTTATTTTCAACGACATAAATTAAACTATTACCTTCTTTAGAAAGTTTATCTTCATCTTCTTGATGATTATTTTTAATATCTTTTAAAATCTTGGAATTTCCTAAATAATAATTATTTTTATTAATTTTCGCACTTAGTCCTACCCCAGATATTTCTTGGTAAGATTTTACTTCTAATTTTTCTTTTTGATAATCTTTAAAGGCTTTAGATATAGGGTGTGATGATTTTGCTTCAATAGCACTCACAATATTTAAAAGTTCTTCTTTAGAATATTTAGAATAATTAAAAACATGACTTACCTTTAGGTTTCCATAAGTTAAAGTTCCTGTTTTATCAAAGACAATTGTATCTACTAAAGAAGCTATTTCTAAAGTTTCACTTGATTTAACTAAAATTCCTTTTTTATAAGCATTACCAATTGATACAACAACAGCTAAAGGTGTAGCCAAACCTAAAGCACAAGGACAAGCTACTAAAAGAACAGTAACAAGATGAATAAGAGCCCTATTAAAAGGATAACCAAATATTAAATAACCAACAAAAGTTAAAAAGGCAATAATCATAATGGTTGGAACAAAATAAGAACTTACTTTATCAGCAATTTTGGCAATTGGCATTTTAGAATTACTTGCTTCTAAAACTAAGTGAACCATTTCCGATATTGTCGATTTCGGGCCAATCTTTTGAGCTTTATATAAAACTGTGCCATCATAATTAATCGACCCAGCCACTATATTTTGACCTTTACTTTTTTTTACAGGCAAGCTTTCACCAGTAATAAATGTTTCGTCAAAATGAGCAGTTCCTTTTACTATTTGGCCATCTACTGCTACTTTCATACCCGGTTTGACAATTAAAATATCCCCTACTTTTACTTCATCAATTGTTATCTCTTCTTCGGTATTATCAAGCTTGCGTAAAGCTTTTGAAGGAGTTACTGTAACTAATTCTTTAATAGCTTCTTTAGTTTTTTCTTTACTATTTTTATCAATATATCTTCCTAATTTAATAAAAAGAATTATCATACAAACTGCTTCAAAATAAAGATTAGTAACTAAATGATGATTACCTAAAAGAATTAAAATTAAATTAACTAAGCTATAAATAAAACTAGTTAAAACCCCCATCATTACTAAAGTGTCCATATTAGGAGTTTTATTTTTTAAATTTTTAAAACCATTTATAATAATATCTTTACCATAAATTAAATAAGGAATTGTTAGAATAGCTAAACATAATGAATATCCTAAAGGATATTTATGCATATCGATAATTGGGAAAAACATATGACCCATCGAAATAGCCATAATTATAAGCATTAAAATTCCTAAAAGAATTAAATAAATTTTATTATTATCTTTTTTATTTTCGCTTTTTTCATCAAATATACCTGCATATTTATACCCAGAACTATTAACATATTCTTTTAAATCTTCAAGAGTTAAATCATCTTCGTAACATATTAAAGCTTGTCCTAAAACAAGATTAACAGAAGCATCAAT
Source organism: uncultured Bacilli bacterium (assembly GCA_947601485.1). GTDB lineage: Bacteria > Bacillota_I > Bacilli_A > RF39 > UBA660 > SIG200. The sequence continues at coordinate 14,103 of CANQGF010000013.1, read as the reverse complement.
AATACCCGGTTTGCGATTTAAATGTTTTTCTAAAGCATTAGAACAAGCAGAACAAGTCATACCTTCAATTTTTAAAATTATTTTTTTCACTTTTAAGCTTCTTTCTTTACTTCATAACCTAAATCTTCAATTGTTTTGATAATTAAATCTTCAATATTATCTTCACAAGTAACTTGAACCAGTTCTTTTTTAAAAGAAGCTTTAACTTTTTTAACTCCTTTTATATTTTTTAAGGCCTTGGTAACTCGCGTCTCACAACCATTACAAACCATACCGACTACTTTTAAATCTATTTTATTCATATCTATTTCTCCTTTATTAGTTCTATGCTATTATAACAATATTTTGCTCAATTGGGAATTTTATTTTAAAAAAAAACTTCTTATTGAAGTTTTTTCTTGACATATTCACAAATAATTTCGGCAGTTTTTTCTTTTCCAAGAGATGCATCAAGACATATATCATAGTTTTGAGGGTCGTTCCATTTTTGACCCGAAATAATTTCGTAGTAACTAGCTCTATTTTTATCTGATTTTAAAACATTTTTCTTGGCTTTTTCTTTTGTATCACCATACATTTTCATAACATTAGCAATTTTATAATCTAAGTTAGCATAGATAAATACTTTAATTAAGTCAGGATTATTTCTTAAAACATAATCAGCAGCTCTACCTACTAATACACAACTACCTTTAGAAGCTATCATATTAATTGCTTTTTCCTGGGCGGCGATTGCATACTTAACAGGTGCTGTTGTTAAATATAACTCATGTAATATATCTTGGCTTTTATTAATATTAGAAACAAATTCTTTATTCAAGCCACTTTCTTTAGCAGCTAAAGATACCATCTCTTTATAGTAATAAGGTATATTTAATTTTTTAGCTACTAACTCACCAATCGCTTTTCCTTGACTACCATGTTCACGAGCAATGGTAATAATAACACCAGATTTCGAATTTTGATAATCAATATCTTCTTCAGTCTTAGTTTGTTTAGCGAGATTATGGAAGAACATAACTACTAAAATAATTGTTACTATAATACCTAGAATATCAGCAATTGGAGCAGCTAATAAAACACCTTTAATACCCATAAATCTTGGTAAAATTATAACTAATGGAATAAAGCAAACAATATCTCTTGTTAAAGATACGATAGTAGCTTTTAAAGGCTCTCCCACAGTTTGAAAAAAGATAGAACAAAGTTTAATTAAACAAGTAAAGGTAACAAGCATTAAGAATAATCTAAAAGTTAGAATAGCAAACTCCATATAAAGTTTTTTACTTGTTCCAAAAATACTGATAATAAGACTTGGCCATAATTCAAAAATAATAGTGAAAACAATACCAATTATCGTCGCAATAATTACAACTTTCTTAAATGTTTCTTTAACTCTATCAATATTCTTCGCTCCATAATTGTAACCTAAAATTGGCTGAGCTCCGACGATTAAACCAACAATAATGTTGATAACAATGGAAAATACTTTCATGGCAATACCAATAACAGCAATAGGTATATCCGCGCCATATTTACTTAAAGCACCATATTTAGCAAGCATGATATTACATATTAAAGAAATAGCTACTATACTCATTTGGGTAATAAATGTTGATACTCCTAATTTAATAACATTTTTAAAAATACCAAAATTTATTTTAAAGCTTTCTTTAGTTAATTTAAATGTTTTAGTTCGGGTGAAATATATAATTGAAATAACTAAAGAAGCAATTTGACCAATTATCGTAGCATAAGCTGCTCCTTTAATTCCCATTTTAAAACCAAAGATAAAGATAGGGTCTAAAATATGTTGATAATTGCTCCAACAGCTGTAGCGGCCATAGAAAACCCTGGTGAACCATCGGCTCTTATAACAGCGTTCATACTATTAGCTACCATATAAATTGGGATAGCTGATAATATAATGACATAATAATCACTAGCTAATTTAATACTTTTAGAACTTGCTCCAAATAAATATAATAAATTATCTTTAAAAATAAAACCTAAAACTAAAAAGATTAAACTAATAATAAAAGTAATTAAAATACTATTACCTATTGCTTTATGAGCATTTTTAGTATCTTTTCGACCTTGACATAACGATAAATAAGCAGCTGAACCATCACCAAAAGCCCAAGCAAAAGCCATGGTAATAATGGTAATGGGATAAACAATTCCCGTTGCAGCATTACCTAAATAACCTAAACTACTATTTCCAATAAATATTTGATCGACTATATTATATAAAGAACTAATAAGTAACGATAAAATACATGGTATGGAAAATTTTAAAAGTAATTTAGATATTTTTTCTTCTCCTAAAAATTTGTTACTTTCTTCTTTTTCCATCACTTTCTCCTCCTTAAATTAACCCTTTAAGAGCAAAAATAAACGTAAAAACTATTGTCAGTTTTTACGCTTATTTAAGCTGGGTCGACTTGTTAATTATAGTATTTTTAAAATTTTTTTGCAAGTAAAATTTTTAGTATTTTACGATTATTTTTTAGAGTTATTAAACTTATCTACCACTTGCCAATCATTACCATCTTTTCTGCCTAAAACAAAGTAAGAATACATGTTTTTCGTTCGTTTTTGATAAGAAGCTGCTAAAATTATAATATCATCGTAATCTTTTCTTGCCGACCATTTATCTTCTAAAGTAAGACATGCATTATCATAATAAACATCTTTTAAAGAATAATTTCGATACTTTTTTTGAAAATATAATTCGTAGGTGTGAATAGCATTTATAGTGTCAGTATCACTATGATTTTTAGAAAAAGTAATGTGGGTTGCAGTATTTAAAATATCGCCCGGAGGATTTAACTTATTAAAAGTAAAAATACTAATAAAAACTACACCAATTAAAATTAATCCACTAATTAAACTACGTACTAAATTTTTTAAATTAATAATTTTCTTAATGGTCATTTTAATATTTTTATCAGTTACAGAAACTAATAAGTCGGGTTTTATTTTTTCCCCTTGTAATAATTCATTTAAAGAAATACCTAAGATTTTACATAATGGCTCCATTAAAGAATAATCCGGCATACACCTACCTGTTTCCCATTTACTAATTGCTTTATCAGTAACATTTAATTTATGAGCTAATTCTTTTTGGGTAAGTCCCTTCTCTTTTCGTAAATCAGCAATAAAATTACCAATCTTTTCTTGGTCCATATTTTTCACCTCTAAAATTATTATAACTAAAAAAAGAAAGAAGAAAGTATCTTATTAGGAGAGTTTAAAAAACATTGATATTTCTATCAATGTTAAATATTAAAATTATAAGTTTTTTCACCAACTAAGATATCAATAGCATTGGTTTCTTGATTAAATGTTGATTTAAAACTTTCTTTATAATTATCACCGTCTAATTTAATATTAGAACTAATCTTTTTATCATTTACATAATCATAAACATATAAATTATTATTTTTATCAACTATATTAATATATTTATCCGTAAAAGAAATATAGTTAAAGCCATTTTCATCAACAACTCTTTTACCATTATAATCATATAAATAATATAAATTATCATTTTTAAGACTAATTAAAATATCATTATAAGAAGTAATTTCACCAGCTAAGTAATTACTCATTAAATCGCCGACATTATCAATAATACCCCAAAGATTACCAACACTTACGACAAAATGAGATGTATCAATTAAATTATTTTCAGTTAAAGAATTAGTAAGACCAATAAAATCATATTCAAAATCTTTAATTGTTTCCACAGTATCTCCTAATTTAATGATACCCCATTTATTTTCATTATTTTGAACTAACATAATTTCTGGACTAATCATATTATGATAATTCTTAACGGCTTTATAAGTAGAAAGAACTTCTTTAGTCGTTAAATCATAAAGTAAAATACTATCATTATCATTAATAAAAGCATAACGATTTAAAATAACATTAATATCACTAGCTTCATTTTCTAAATAATCAATAGAATACTTTTCATCATCAATAACACTTACTGCATAACTACAAGGGTCTTTTTGACAAGTATATTCGCCCAGTAATTCTTTTTTATCATTATAGAAATATAATTTGCCATCTAAATATTTAGAATTATCGGGATTTTTATCAACTACTGGGTCAGTTTTTGGCTCTTCTTTTGGTTTTGTATCAATCGGATTTATAAATTTAAAATAGACACTTAAAATGGAAAGAGGAGCCATAATAATTAGTAATATAACAATTAAAACTAAAACTCCGGTATTTCTTTTTGGTTCCATACTACCCCCCTAGTTAATTCTTTCTTTAGTTCTTAAATCATATATAAATTCTTTAGCTTTTTCTTTTTTAGTATTTTGGGAAGTTGCCGCCGTGATAATTAATCTATTATCCTCCTTGCGCATTGAGAAGGCTGGAACATAATCATCTTTGGCATTGTAATAAGTTGTTGAAGATAATTTTAAAATTTGTTTAATAATTCTGTTACCATCATAATCTACTACGGATAATTGGTTAGCATCATCAACAAGACCAACAAAATCATCATATAATTCCACATACTTATAACCATCTTCAAAAGTTAAATTACCACCAAAATCAAAGATATAATATTTACCATCATTTAAGACTTTAACATGTTCACCATTATAATTTCTAATTTGTCCTTTAAATTCATAAGTTATTTTATTACCATTATAATCTAGTAAGAAAGTTGTATCTCCTTTTTTAGCTAAAATATTTTGGTGTAATGGTTCTAATTTATCATATTCAAAATTATATAAACTAACAACACTAGTTGGGGTCATTTTTAAAAGACCATATTTATTATTACGATTTTTAGCAATAACATATTGAATATCTGGAGAATTAACATAAGGTTCAGTCTTAGTAGCATCACTAAATGTATTAACAGAATTATATGTTCCTTTTACTTTTTCATCAGTTAAATCAACTAAATTAACAATATTATCATCTTTAACAAAAACATAACGATTACTATAAATTGGAATTATACTAGCTGCCGTATATTTTTCATTTGTTTCATTATCATTTTCAATTGTATCTCCTGCTAAATTACATGTTTCAAATTTACCATCAGGAGCTGTTATTTTATTAGGATTATTACAAATATAAGAGTTAATTAAAGTAGTTTTAGCTTCATCAGAATAGAAATAAAGAGCACCATTATAATAACTAATATATTTGTAATTCTTACTAGCTAACCCTTCTAATAAATTAATTTTACTTTCTTCTTCTTTTCCTTCATTATTAATTTTAATAGTTAAATCAGTTCCTTCTAAAGAATATGTATAAGCATACTCTTTAGCATCTTTACTAGTTTTCTTTTTATTAACAGTTGGCACATAATTAGTATTATGTAATTCTAAACCTTCTTCTAGATATTTAGTTTGGTCATAACCCATAATACCAAGTTTATTTTCATCATTAACAGTTAAATAATATTCATCTAATAAATCAATATAATTTAAATTCTCGGCAATTTTATTCCCTTCATAATCATATAAGAAATATTTACCAGCAGCATCTACTACTTTAACATACTTATCATTATAATTTTTAATTTTACCAGTTAAAATACTAGTTAACTTCTTACCATCTAAATCCATTAAGTAAGAACCATCATTTTCTTTAGCAACAATTATTTCATCAGTAGATTTTTTATTTTCGGTTACAACTCCTAAATAATCATAAGTAAAGTTTAAAGCTTCATCATCTTTACCAGCACTAAAATCTAAGGCTCCATATTTATTCTCATCATTTAAAGCAAAAACAACATTATCCATATTTTCATAAGTTTTAATATTTTTATAAGTACCTAAATCTTTTTTATTTTTAATATCATATAAAATTAAATTATCATCTTTTTTATCTTCATTATCAAAAACAAAAACATATTTATTTTTAAGAATTTTACTTCTTACTTTACTATCTTCATCATTAATATATTTTGTTTCATCAAATTCATCATCAGGGTTTTCATAAGCCACATAGCATAAATTTTTGTCTTTATTTTTACACTCATAACTACCAATATCTTTATGATTTACGACAAAATATAAAGTTCCATCTTCATAACGATAGTTATCTTTAGCAACAATAACATCTTTTTTTGATGTTTTTTTAGGTTGTTCTTTAGTTAAGACAAAAAATAATACTGTACTAATGGCTCCCACTACTAGCACTAAAAAAATGACAATAATAATTGTTTTAGTACGTGTAGTTAAATCGTCCCATTTATTTTTTAAACGACGAAATATATTTTCTTTCTCTTCTTTAGGTTCTTCCCATGGTTCGGGAGTTTTTACTTCTTCTGCCCCTAAATCTAAGATTTCTACTTCTTCATTTTTATTCCCTTTTTTATTCTTTGGCATCATAATCACCTACTATGGCGATTATATCATATTTTCGTATTTACTATCAAGTATAGTTTAGCAAATAATCAATTTTGAAAATATTGTAAATCATACTCTAAAGAAGGACTAATTCTAATTGGTTCATCATAGCTACTATAAAAGCTATTAGACCTTGTAACACAAGTTTCCTCATTACACTCTAAATCTACATATCTTTTTTCATTAGGAAAATTATTGTCATAAACGCCAATATAATAATAATTAGGATTATCAATATCTTGTACTAAACTAATTGCATTTATAGCATGTAATCCCCCATCAAAATCTGAATTAATGACAGGAGCTTCATTATTTTCTAATCTAGTTTTTAAAATATTTATAAATCCTTGTTTTCCTTTATAGGCAATATCTTCACTCCCTATAACATCACGAGCCCAAAGTAAGAAATTAGAACTAGATGAATAATTTGTAGATACTAATTGTTTATAAAAACTAGTAGAAATAGCATTGAATAATTGTAAATCTTCATTATTCATAGCTTTTTGCATTTTTTCTTCACTTAAGTAAGCTCCTTCTGCGGTTTCATAAGTAAAGCCATATGTTTTAATTTGTTTTTCTTCACTCCAAGTTGTTTTACCAGCGACAATATCATATAAATTGGAATTTAAAATTTCGGTGCGGTATGGTTCATTAATTATCAGATGGTTACCTTTAATTACTTTAAAATCACTAGGATTAGTTTCATTAAAAATAGTAAAACCAAAAATATATTTTAAATCTTTAGTTTTTAGTTGATAATCATATAAATTAGCATAATCTTTAAAATAAGTATTATTTAAATCATAGGCATAGGTTGTATTATTCTTAACTTGTTTACTAGCCAAACTTAATGGCAATTTATGAGTAAAATATAATTCAGCAAAGGTAGCCATACCGTAACAATGTCCTGGTAATTCTACACTTGAATAATTAGGGAAAGAAAAACCATTTTTATTAACAATAAAACCACTATCAGCTATTAGTACCCCATCAGAATTATTATCCCCATCAACATCTACTAAACTATCATTTAATTCCGCTTTTAAAGAACTAAATAATTCATCTAAACCTTGCGAATTACTAGAAGATAAAAATTTACAACCTGTAGCATTAGATATATTGGCTAAATCCGCATTATTAGCACCAGAGCCAAAACCAATGGAACAAATTTTAATATTATTATTAGTAGCTTTTTCAATAACCTTCTCTACATTTTTAAAATAACTAGTATCTTGACCATCTGTAAGTAAAATAATATATTTATTATTTTCTTCTGATGAAAAATCATTTATTCCCTTTTCCAAAGCATTATAAATATAAGTTCCTTCTAAATTGGTAACAAAATTACCTTTCATACTAGGAATTTTTTCTAAAATAGTCTTTGTATTAGAACCTATTGGTAATATATTAGCATAGTCTTGACGAAATTCTGAAAGACCTACTTTATAATTCTTACCTTCTAATTGTTTAATTAACTTAGCACTAAGGGTAAATCTTAAACCATCTTTATCAGTTTCTTCTATGGTATCAACGGCAGTAGAATCTCCTTTAGCTTTAATATAGTCTTCTTTACTATACATACTCCAAGAATTATCTAATATAAATAACACTTCATTTTCTTTGTTTAAAGAGGCATTTATATCTCCTACAACATAATTAGAAAAATGTTCTAATTGAGCAGTTAATATTTTATTTTCTTTATCAATACTGGTTTGAACTTTTTCATAATTAGAAGTTTTATCATTATAGTAATATATAGATAAATCATCTTCATTTATTTCATATTTAGTTAATTCTTCATCACTATACTTAATTTTTAAAATAGCATTATTTAAATTACCATCAGTATAAAATGTATATAAATTATCAATAAGTCCTTTTTTATTACTTATTTTAGTATTATTAGTAATGTTAGTAGCTAGACTAGCTAAATTTCCAGTTCCTGATAATTGAAGAGAATATTTATCATCTTCATAACTATAAGTTAATTCTCTTTTTCCATCTTCAATTCCGTCTTCTTTTGAAATAGCTTTTAAAGGGTCTAATCCCATTTGAATTTCATTATAATCAGTTAAGCCATCTTTATCAGTATCTTTTTGATTAGGGTCAGTATGAGAAACATTTAATTCATAATTATCATCTAAATTATCCATATCACTATCAAACAACTCTGGATTGGTATTAGCTTCCGTTTCTTGTTTATTCGTTAATCCATCATAGTCTAAATCTTCATCAGAATTGATGTCAATTTTATAATCAATTGCCATATTTTTATCTTCTACTTCAAAAGGAATTATTTTAATTTTTTTATTTATTTTCAATAATTTGTATTTAGCCGTAATTTGACAATTTCCCGTAGCATCATTTAAATCCCAAGTTATTTTTTTATCTTTTGAGGTGATTTTACCACAAGTAGTTGTATATTTAATTTTATCAGGATTTCCATTAAGGTTTATACCTAATGTTAAATTACTTTGTGTAGCTAAATCTAATTTATAGTCTTTATAAGTTTTATCCCATCTTAAAAAGCTTAGTATACCCATATTTAATAATACTAAATATATACCACCAATTATTAAGATGCTTATACATAATAATTTAATATTTTTTTGATACTTAGTATAAAAGCTTTTTACTTTGGTAGAAACATTTTGAAAATGTTTTTGAGCACTATGAGCAAGTTTTTCACTAGTTGTTTCTTTATTTAACTTGCTCCCACAATTTGGACAATATTCTTCATTACCTACTAGTTTATTTCCGCAATTTGGACAATACATAAAATTCACCTTTTCTTAAAAAGAATAACTTTAAAGTTATTCTAAATTTTAAACTTGAAAAAATAATTTACCTTCTAAAGTATAATACCAACTATGACCTTCAAAATCATCTACACTAATATATTGATATCCAACACTAGCATAATTTTCTGTTGTAGTTAAAACTTCTTTATTTTGGTCAAGATTAAAAATTTTTAATTTCTCATCTTGAGTTTTTAAAACAACGTAACTTACTCCATTAACAGAATTAGGAAGAACTGAAACATATTCACAAGGAATAAGTTCTTTGCCATTTTTATCTATAAAACCATACTTGCTATTTTTTTCTACTTGATAATATCCATCATCATAAGTAATCTTATCATACTTATTACTTACAGCTTCTCCTGAAGTATTGATAAGATAATATTCTTCTCCATCATCACTAACAATAGCTAATTTATTTTCATCAAAAGGTTGAGCAAGTTTAAAAGATTTTTCAAAAGCTTTTTTGCCAGAGATTGTATAATATTCTTTTAAATTAACTTCTTGATTGCAGCCATCACCATATGTGGTTTCTAGTAATAGCATCGATTCTCTCATATAGCCTTTTTGAGAATCTAACCTATGGCAAGTTACTTCATTAACTTTTTTACTATTTTGGAAAAATTCAACTTTAGCATTATTATCCTGAGCATAAGAAGAACTATCTACATAAGATATATTAGCAATTGCTGTACTCTTTTTATAATTTTCATCTAATAAATAATCTTTATAATCCTTTTGACAAACAAAAGAGTTATCTTTTATTCTAATTGTGTCACAATCTTCTTTTAAATCAACTACTTTATTATTACTTAATAATTTATAATCAATATTTTCTATGTATTGATTATAATTTCCACATTTTCCTAATAAAACAAGGTCTTTGTTTAAATCAACACTAACAATACAATAGCGATTTTCAGAAGTATAGGAACCCATTTCTTTACCAGTTTGCACATTTAAATAATAATTTTTATTATTGTAAAAGATTGAGATTAAAGTTTTTTCAAAAACGGCACTTACTGGCGATAATGAATTTTCATCTTTTTTTACAGTAAGTATTTTCTTGCCACTATAATTAAAAAATTCATAATTATTTTCATGATTAATTATTGAATAAAGTGTATCACTAGATGTTACTCCTTCTTCAGCAGCTAATTCCGTAATAACATTTCCTTTACTATCTATGACAAATTTTTTATTGTCCTTACCTGTCGCTTCGTATAACCCACCTGCTTGATTAATACGGGAATATTTTGTAAAATCGACAACCATCTTTCCTTTACTATTAATAATTCCATATTCATCATTTGTATTTACAACCAAGGCTGTATTATTAACTAAATCATTAGCATTTTTAAAATTAAAATCTGTCAATTGTTTTCCAGCTTCATTAAATAAAGCATAATTATTATTTTTATCTCTTATAAAGAAAGCATCACTACTGGCAATATCATTAGTACCTTTAGTTTTCTTAGAAGGATTAGATAATAATCTCACTCCTAAAATAATCGATATCAAAACAATTAAAACTAAAATAATAATCATAGTTATTTTATTTGATTTTTTATTTCCTTGAATTTCATTAACCATAGCTATCACCTAAAATAAAGAATTTAATAAAAATTTCAATGTTACATAGTATCCAACAATAATTAAAGTACTAAAACATGCAAGATTAAAATAAACTTTCATATTATTTTCCAGTTTTAATTCTTTATTCATTAACTCATATAAAATTATAATAAAATAAGCAATACTTACAACACTGACAATTAATTGTAAAACTCCCCATAATAAACCTAAAATTGGAGCAATTAATAAATAACCAATTATTACAGGAATAATAGATGTAACTACTATCGACAAGCATTTCATGAATTTTACTTCTTTTTTTATTATTAAACTACCAATATAAAATGCCCCAGCAATTGCTAAAATAACGGCAACACTTCCACCTAAACTTTTACCAAATACTTGAAAAAAGTTTATATATTTAATTCTGCTAAAATCCCATGATGAACTATAACCACTTATTAAACTAGAAACTCTAGCAGTAAAAATTATAGTGCTAATTATATTAATAATAGTCATAAAGGCAACACAAATTATTGATAAAATTACAGTATTTTTAGTATCAAATTTATCTTTTTCTTCTTCATAAGAACTAATTGGCTTTAAGATTACTGCCAAAAAATATGTTAGGAAATTAAATTTAGAGTTTGAAGCATTAGATGGATTACTATTATTTAAAGTATTGGGCACTGTTGCATTTGTTGCATTATTTCCAACGTTTGGAGTTACTGGTTGATTATTCATAGTTGGCATTGCCATTGGGTTTTCTATATTCGGAGTTGAAATTAGATTATTTCCCATTGGCATTGTCGTCGGAGCTTCTAAAGGATTATTCATAGTTGTATTGGGCATAGGGGCGCCAACATTATTAGTTTCTATTAAACTATTTCCACATTTTATACAAAATTTTGAATTTTCATCATTGCTAGTCCCGCAATTTCTACATATCATAATTACTACCACACCTATTCTAAAACCATTATATAATCTTTTTTTATTTATTGTAAAGTTTTATAAAATAATAAAGGACTAAGTTGACAGTTTCTCATATTTTCGTATTTACTATCAAGTATAGTTTATCTTTAAATTGAAAGTCTTCGTCAATATAAATTTTATCCATAAGTCCCCATATAAATAATTTAATATCTTGAGATATAAAATAGGATGCTAACTCATTAGTTAAGATATTTTTATATATACCAATAAAATCATAATAATCATAATTTTTTTCGCTATTTATAACAATATTTAAAACTCCTATTTTAAAACTTCTTTCATATTTTGCTAACTTTTTAATTACTTTACTACTAAAACTCCATACATAAATATCTCTTTGTTTATATTTATTTAAAAGTTTTACTAAATTATTTAAATTCATATCATAATCTTTAATTTCAATAACTATCATTTTATCTGTTTCTAATTTTAAAACATCTTCTAATGTTGGGATACCTAACTTTTTTAAACTTTTAGAACTTTTATTTTTAACTAAACCATTTTTATTAGTAACTCTATCAATAAAAGCATCATGAATAACCATTATTTTTTTATCTTTACTTTCTCTAACATCTAATTCAAAACCACAGAAATATGGGTCATTTATAGCATTTAAAAAAGAAGGTATTGTATTTTCTTTACTATTATTTTTATAACCTCGATGAGCAATATATTCCATAATAAACACCTAAAGTATTATATTCAAATGGTTAAATATTGCCATAAGAAAAGATAAAGACGCACAAGTTCTTTATCCTTTTTTATTCTACAACGTATGGATTATCTGCTGTTCCAGGATTTTCAGGTTTGGCTGTTATAATGGTTACATCAGCCCCCAGATTGACAACTGGAGCCACGCCGTAAGTACCGTTCACGTAGTAATAGCTGATGTAACCGTAGTTACTGGCATAGAATACGTTGACGCCGTAAGTAAAGCCATAACTAGGCGACATTGTCCAATATGAATAACTTCGTCTTAAATAATTGTCTGTAGATTTTGCATTACTAGATGAACTACTTGGAGAATATCCTCCATAAAATAATTCATCTCCATTTATTAAGCCTATTTTTAATTCATATACTCCTCCATAATCTCTTGTTTCACTTCCACCTTCTTTTATTGGTTCTGGACAATGTAAGTCTGGTTTATAGTAATCGAATAGTCTTTTATATGCTCCATAATACAAATTCTTCGAAGAAGCTTCGGTCCCACCTCCGTATGATACATCATTACAGAAAGTTGTCTGAGCTATTTTATCATCATAATCTTTTAAGTTTGTATTATACCACTCTTCTAGTTTTCCTTTTATTTCTGAATTAGTACCTCCATGTGTATTTGTAAATATTCCATTTTCATAATTTGTTATACATGGTTCTGACTTTGTACATGATTTACTATTTCCATATGTAAATCCTACGCGCTGGTAATCTAAAGACATTGAATTATACGCATTATTTCCTATATTATCATCCAATATTATTCTTACTGTTCCATCGCCATTTATACGAATAATACGCCACGTCTTTCCAGCAAATGATACGTAATTATTATCTATCTTTCCTCTAAAATAATATGTATCTCCATCGTCATCTTCGGCTACATATAAACCACTCTTGTTTTTTATATCTTCTTCACTTGTAGAGGAATTTGGAAAGCCTAGTCTAAAATTTAAATTACTATCTGATTTTATTTCATTATTAGCTATTATAGCTTCTCCTAATGATAGTGGTGGCTCTTCATTTGTGGCTCCCGTTTCTATTGTTATTTTATAGGAGAATTCTTTATGTTCTCCTTGTTCTTGTGTTGTTTTGTAATCTAGCCAACTTCTTATATTTATTGTTTTGGATTTATTGCCTGTTACAAACCCACTTCCTATTATATATGAAGAATCTACACTATATCCTGATATTGTTCTTTTTTCTATTGGTGTTGTTTCTGATAACAGTTGATGCTTATTATCTACTGCTACTCTTACATATTGATTATCTAAGGTACTTCCCGTCTTTTTATTTAATATTACATTATATTTAGTATTTGTATCACAGGTATTGGTTATTGTTACTTGAAATGGGGTTAATGTTAATCCTTGTTCATCTTTTATTGGTACCGCGTTATTTAAGCTTATATCATTTTTTTCATCTGAATATGTTATATTAAAACACTTTAAAGTTGTTATACTATTTTCCCCACTTTGGGTATGTAATTTATTCCAAGCTGCATAGGTTATACTGATAAGACCCACTAAAGATAATACTCCTACCAAAGAAAGCATTACCATTTTACGTTTTCTTTCCTTCATTACATTTATTCCTTCCTATCTTTACATCTAAGTCCA
>CANQGF010000012.1 GCA_947601485.1 uncultured Bacilli bacterium | reverse complement strand
AAAAACTTTATGATCTTTTTTTATCTTCAAATTTCATAAAGTCTCTATTTTTATATTAATTTACTCTTTTTTGCTGAATTATGATAAAATTAGAGAAAAATTTTAAATTAGTAAGGTGAAGAAAAAATGTGTAAATATTTAAAAGTTATGTTTGGAGTATCTTCTGGTGCCAACAGTGATTTAGAATATAAGATTGATGAAGTAAATATTGCAAATAATTGGAATCCTTCATCGCAAGATCCTAAAGAAATGGGTGGTTTTAATTTTAGTACCGAAGATAAGATATTAAGATGGTTAATAAGAGGTGATACATTATATGATGTGGAAATTCCTATTGATGCAGAAGTAATAGATTGTCCTAGCACTTCAGCTCCTCATGGGGTATTTAGAACTAATAAAATAATTTTACATAATCCAAGAAAGGTAACGGACGAAATAGCTTTGGATTTATATAGAAAATCAAGATTACCAGAGGTTTCTTATTATAAATCTTTAGCGGGTTGTGCAATAAGAGGATATAGAAATACATGTTTAGAAATTATCAAAGATAAAGTTAATAAAGATAATATTGATTTAGTTTTATCTGAAATTGATGATTTTGTATCGCCATTTAAAAATGATGATACTAGTAAAGAAGAATTATTAGTATTTGATGAAGTTATGGAAATACTAAAGGAAATAAAAAAATGTAACAGTAATTAATTTAAATAAAGTAGCACGTTTAAATAATCAAATTGTTATGAAAAGAGTTAAATTGAATAATAATAACGTAAATACTTTACAATTATCTTAAGCTAATTATGATATTTAATAAATTTAATGTTATAATAAATCTATGAGAGGTTAATATGACAAGATTAGAACTATTAAATAAGAGTGATGAACTAACTACTGCTTGGATGGATAAACAAGCAAAATTAGATAATTATGTTCAAAGATGGCTAAATGGTGAAGTTCAAATGGGGACAGAAGGTATGCAACAATTAGTTGATAATGCCTCACAACAAATTGAACAATTAAAATCACAAGCAGCACAATTTCAAAAAGAATACATGAAAGTAGCTGAAGAAGAAGCTATGAGAGAAAATGCAGTGATAAGTGTTAGAAATAATTTTGGTGTGAGTCCTGATGAAATAATTATAACTGGTGGAGTGTTATCTTCTAATGCTAACGAATCACATTTAGAAGGAAGAAATAAGACACCTGAAGAGCTAGAAATTGAAAAAATGCAATTATTAGCAAGTGTTAGAGAAAAAGCTACTAAAAAAGAAATATCTTTAGCTGAAGCTTCAAATTTAGCACAAAAAATAAATATAGCATATAATAGTACATTATATGAGCAAGAAAATACACAGGGCGAAATGAAAAGATAAACTATAGTCAAGAAATGAACTTGTTAATTTTTTATATTTGTTATTATGTATTTGTCAAGGAAACTTGCATAAAATAAAAAAGGATACATTTGATTGGGGAATCAAATGCAATTCCATTGGATTCCATCTGAAATCAACGGTTGTTGAAATCAGATGTTTTTATTATTTAGAATAAAAAATATTAAAAATACTATACTAATCTTCTTTTAAAATGTACTTGTCAAATAATTTTATTTATACTATTATTTAATTGTTAAAACATTTTATAGAGGAGTACATATGAATAAATCTTTAAAAAATATTATTACTTATAATTTAAAAACTTTAGTAGGATTTGAACTATTATATAAATTAATTTCATCCGTTATTTTTGTTCCCTTATTTTTATTAATTTTTAAATTAATAACTAAAGTAGTAGGATATAATTATTTAACTTTGGAAAATATAGTTCCTTTTTTACTTAATCCTTTTACTTTATTATTTTTATTAATCTTAATTCTTTTAATGACTTTTTATACCATTATTGATATTAGTACAATCATTATTATATTTGATGCTTCATATCAAAAAATAAAAATAAGTATTAAAGAAGCTTTAGTTATGGGCTTTAAAAAATCTTTAAATATTTTTCATAGAAAGAATATTTTAATTGCCTTTTTAATAATTTTCTTAATTCCTTTTTTACATATTGGTATTGAAGCTGGTTTTATTTCAACCATTAAAATTCCTGAATTTATTAGTGATTTTATTTTTAACAATAAAATGCTTACTATTTTATATATTATTATTGTAATATTACTTATCATTTTATTATTTAGATGGCTTTATGTTATGCATTATTTTGTTTTAGAAGATGCTAATTTTAAAGAAGCCAGAAAGAAAAGTGTAGAGTTAAGTCAAAAAAATAAATTAAAAGATCTTCTTAAAATTATTGTAACAGAAATATTAATTGGTGTATTCTATATTTTATTTGTTTTACTAGGTATTGTTTTAATATTATTTATTTATAAAATATTTAAAAATAGTAATATTTTAGGTAGCTTATCAATTACCATTATTTGGTTATTAATTGCCTTATCTTTTATAATTATGGTTTTATTAACTACTCCGATTTGTTATGCCATAATTAGTATATTATTTTATAAACATGTGTTAGATAAAAAAGATAAAATTAAACATCTTTCTTTTAAACAAAAAGAAATAGTTAGTAAAAAGAAATTTAATTTCTTTAAAATAGTAGTAGCTATTTTAGTAATTGTAAGTGGAACTATTTTTACTTATGGAGTAATTAATAAAAAATATAATTTAAATATCGAATATGTAAGAACTATGGAAGTAACCGCCCATAGGGGTGCATCAGTAAAATATCCGGAAAATACAATGGCGGCCTTTAAGGGTGCTAAAGAGTTAAATGCTGACTGGATTGAGCTAGATATTAATCAAACTAAAGATAGAAAGATTATCGTTATTCATGATTCTAATTTAAAAAGAGTAGCGGGTGTAAATAAAAATACTTATGAAGTAACTTATGATGAAATAAAAGATTTAGATGTTGGTAGTCACTTTAGTAGTGAATTTAAGAATGAAAGAATACCTCTTTTAGAAGAAGTAATTTCCTTTGCTAAAGATAACAATATGAAATTAAATATTGAAATTAAACCAACTGGTCATGAAGTTGATTTTGAAAGTGATGTAGTCTCTTTAATTAATAAATATAATTTTAAAGATAATTGTGTTTTAACTAGTCAAGCTTATGATGTTTTAAAAAGAGTAAAGAAAAGTGATAAAGATATTAAAACGGTCTATGTCATGAGCCTTGCTTATGGAAATATTACTAGTTTAGAAGAAGCAGATAGTTATAGTATTGAAGCCTCTAGTATTAATAAAACATTAGTAAATAAAATTCATAATGAAGGTAAAGAAGTATATGCTTGGACAGTTAATACTAAAGAAAGCATAAGCGAAATGATTAATTATAATGTTGATAATATTATTACTGATAATATTACTTTAGCTAAAGAGATTATTTATGATAGTAAAACAAGTAATATAATTAAAGAATTTACAAGTTTTATTCAAAATTTATTTAAATAAATTTAGCCAAATTTTATTAAAACTATTTTCTAAATTTGTAATTAATGGTATTATATTCATGTGATTAATCTCCTTTTTTTATTTTTGTTTAACCTAATTATAAGGTATTATTTGAGATTAACCACTTTTTTATGGTTTTTTATTTACACCCGCACTTTGAAAACACGACCCCAAATTTTTCATTGGTTGCTTTTTCCAAGAGTTTTTTATATAATAAAAAAGGTGATTCAAATTGAAGAAGAATTTTAAACTCATATTAAAAATTTTTTTAGTTCTTCTTGTTATTGCCTATACTAGTTTATTATTTGTAGAATATTTTCGCTATCGGAATGATAAACCAATGATGATAGTTTTAAAAGAAAAAGTAAAGAATTATGATGATGGTAATGTTCATATTTATTATGGACTTGGTTATAAATCGATAGATTATCAAAGAAAAAGTATTTATGGTAAACAATTTGGTCATATATTTATAAGAGAAATGACAGCAGAAGATGAGTAAGGAGAAATCAAAAATGAAATTAAATAATAAAGGTTGGGGAACAACAGAAATGATAGTAATAAGTCTTGCTTTATTAATAGCTTTAATTGTGTCCATTTATTTTATATCTAAATTATATGGCTCTTTCAGTTTATCAAATAGTAATAAAATATATGTAGATTTAGAAAATAATTTAGTTAAAGCTACCCGTAAATATGTAAGAGATAATGATATTAATGTTGTAACTAATTACCGGGTAAGTTATGAATTATTAAAACAAAATGGTTATATTAATGAATTAAAAGATAGTAATAATAAAGATTGCAATGGCTATGTTATTATTACTAATTTAGATAGTAAAGTTTATTATAAAGGTTATGTAATTTGTGAAAATTATGTTACAGAGAATAGGGCATAATTAAAAACTCTATTTATTACTAAAAATGCTTGACAACTCATATAATAAAATGGTATATTAATAGCGCATTTTAATTAGGTTCTACCTTGGTAGAACTTCATTTAAAAAGAATTTTGACACACTTGGATTCGTGTTAATGGAGAGGAGAGAAAAAATGCCAACAATAAATCAATTAGTCAAGAAAAATCGTACTAAAAAAACGAAGAAAAGTAAGAGTCCAGTACTTAATGTCGGATTTAATACACTAGAAAGAAAAACAACTGATGCTAAAAGTCCACAAAAAAGAGGAGTATGTACCCGTGTTGGAACAAAAACTCCAAAGAAACCTAACTCTGCTTTAAGAAAATATGCTCGTGTTAGACTTTCAAATGGAAAAGAAATCGATGCTTATATTCCTGGTGAAGGACATAACTTACAAGAACACAGTGTTGTTTTAGTCCGTGGTGGCCGTGTTAAAGATTTAATCGGTGTTCGTTATCACATTGTTCGTGGAACACTTGATACACATGGTGTAGAAAATCGTAAACAAGGAAGAAGTAGATACGGTACTAAAAAAGGTAAATAATAAAAAAATTTAAAAGAAGGAGGAAATAAATATGCGTAAAAGAAGAGCAGTTAAAAGAGATGTTTTACCAGATCCTATATATAATTCAAAAGTTGTTACTAAATTAGTTAACGCAATTATGAAAGATGGTAAAAAAGATACAGCTCAAAAAATATTATATGAAGCTTTTGATATCGTTGGAAAACAAACAGGTAAAGATCCAATGGAAGTTTATACAGAAGCACTTAAAAATATTAGCCCTGCACTAGAAGTTAAATCTCGTCGTGTTGGGGGATCAAACTACCAAGTGCCAGTTGAAGTTAGTGATGAAAGAGCACAAACTTTAGCACTTCGTTGGTTAGTAAATTATGCAAAATTAAGAAATGGAAAGGGTATGGCTATAAATTTAGCAAATGAAATTATTGACGCTAGTAATGGTGTAGGCGGCGCAGTTAAAAAACGTGAAGATACCCATAGAATGGCCGAAGCTAATAAAGCATTTGCTCATTATAGATGGTAATTAATATGGAAAGAGACGTTACGATTGATAAAGTAAGAAATATTGGTATAATGGCACATATTGATGCCGGTAAAACTACTTTTACAGAAAGAGTTTTATTCCATACTGGTATTACTCACAAAATTGGGGAAACTCACGATGGTGAATCCCAAATGGATTGGATGGAACAAGAAAAGGAACGTGGTATTACTATTACTAGTGCTGCAACTACTGCTCACTGGAAAGGATATCGTTTAAATATTATCGATACCCCAGGACACGTTGACTTTACTGTTGAAGTTCAAAGAAGTTTAAGAGTTCTTGATGGATCTATCTGTTTACTTGATGGAAATGCTGGCGTTGAACCACAATCAGAAACAGTATGGCGTCAAGCTACGGAATATAAAGTTCCAAGAATGATATTCGTTAATAAAATGGATAAATTAGGGGCTGATTTTGAATTTTCCCTAGATACAATAGGTAAAAGATTAGGTGTTAATTATGCTCCTGTTCAATGGCCTATCGGGGCAGAAAATGATTTTCATGGAATTGTAGATTTAATTGAACAAAAAGCTTATACATTTGATAGAGCTGATCAACATGAAAATTATAAAGAAATTCCTATTCCAGATGATATGAAAGATTTAGTAGCTACTAAAAGATTAGAATTAATCGAAAAAGCTGTTGAATTTGATGATGCCTTAATGGAAAAATATTTAAATGGTGAAGAGTTAACTGTACCAGAAATTAAAGGCGCTATAAGAAAAGGTGTTTTAAAAGCTGAATTCTTCCCAGTTCTATGTGGTAGTGCACTATCTAATACTGGTGTTAAATTAGCTCTTGATGCTGTCATTGATTACATGCCAGCTCCAACAGATATAGAAGCTATTGATTGTACTGACTTTAATGGTAATTTGGTTAAACGTCATCCTAGTGATAGTGAGCCATTTACAGCAATGGCTTTCAAAATTATGACTGACCCTTATGTAGGAAGATTAGCTTTCTTCCGTGTTTATTCAGGACATTTATCAAGTGGATCTTACATCTTAAACAGTACTAAAAATGTTAAAGAAAGAGTTGGCCGTATTCTACAAATGCATGCTAACCAAAGAAAAGAAATTACTGATGTTTATACTGGTGAAATTGCAGCTTTAGTAGGGCTTAAAAATACAACAACTGCTGATACATTATGTGATGAAAAAAGTCCAGTTATCATGAATGGTATGGAATTCCCTGATCCAGTTATTGATGAAGCTATTGAACCCAAAAGCAAAGCTGATCAAGATAAACTTAGTCAAGCTTTACAAAAACTAGCTGAAGAAGACCCAACATTCAAATATAAAACTGATGTTGAAACTGGTCAAACAGTTATCAGTGGTATGGGAGAACTTCACCTAGAAGTACTAGTAAGAAGAATGAAAGATGAATTTGGTGTTGATGCCAATATTGGTCGTCCACAAGTTGCTTATCGTGAAACAATTACCCAAACTGCTGATTGTGAAGGTAAATATATTAAACAATCTGGTGGTCGTGGACAATATGGTCATGTTTGGGTTAAATTTGAACCAAATCCTGATAAGGGTTACGAATTTGTTGATGCTATCGTTGGTGGTGTTGTTCCACGTGAATACATCCCAGTAACTGATAAAGGTTTACAAGAAGCTATGGCTGGTGGTATGATTGCAGGCTATCCTGTAGTAGATGTTAAAGCAACATTATTTGATGGATCATACCATGATGTCGATTCATCTGAAATGGCCTTTAAAGTTGCAGCATCTTTAGCTTTAAAAGAAGCTGCTAAGAAATGTAAGCCCGTTTTACTTGAACCAATTATGAAGGTTGAAGTAGTTGTTCCAGAAGAATATATGGGTAATGTTATGGGTGACTTAACAAGTAGAAGAGGAAAACCTCTAGGTAATGAATCAAGAGGAAATGCCTTATCAATTAATGCAATGGTTCCTCTTGCAGAAATGTTTGGTTACGCAACTACACTTCGTTCTAATTCTCAAGGACGTGGTACATTTACAATGACACTTGATCATTATGAAGAAGTGCCAAGAAATATTGCTGATGAAATTATTAAGAGAAATAGTGTTAACTAATTTTCTTTAATAAATCAGCGAATAAAAATCGAATAATACTTGAAAAAACTTCAAGCATTAGATAAAATATAATAGTATATATGAAAGGAGAAAATATTATATGGCAAGAGAAAAATTTGATCGTAATAAAGAACATGTTAATATAGGTACTATTGGACACGTTGACCATGGTAAAACTACATTAACTGCTGCGATCACAAAATATTTTGGAAAAGAATTTGTCTCATATGAAAATATCGACAAAGCTCCAGAAGAAAGGGAAAGAGGTATTACAATTAATACTGCTCACGTTGAGTATGAAACTGAAAAACGTCACTATGCTCACGTTGACTGTCCAGGACATGCCGATTATGTTAAAAACATGATTACTGGTGCTGCTCAAATGGATGGTGCTATTCTTGTAGTATCTGCTGCAGATGGTCCAATGCCACAAACTAGAGAGCATATCTTATTATCTCGTCAAGTTGGTGTTCCTAAAATTGTTGTTTACATGAACAAATGTGATCAAGTAGACGATCCAGAATTACTTGATTTAGTAGAAATGGAAATTAGAGAATTACTTGGTGAATATAATTTTGATACAAATTGTCCAATTATTCGTGGTAGTGCTCTAAAAGCTCTTGAAGGTGATGAAGCTGCTGCTCAAAGTATCCGTGATTTAATGGCTGCTGTTGACAGTTATATTGATGCACCAGTAAGAGATACTGATAAACCATTCTTAATGAGTATTGAAGACGTATTTACTATTTCAGGACGTGGTACTGTTGTTACAGGACGTGTTGAACGTGGTAGATTAAATCTTAATGACGAAGTTGAAATCGTTGGTTTAAGACCTACTCAAAAATCAGTTGTAACTGGTATTGAAATGTTCCGTAAAACACTTGATTATGCTCAAGCTGGAGATAACGCTGGTGTACTTCTACGTGGTATCGCTCGTGAAGACGTTGAACGTGGACAAGTACTTGCTAAACCAGGAAGTGTTACTCCTCATACTAAGTTTAAAGCTAGTGTTTATGTTCTATCTAAAGAAGAAGGCGGACGTCATACTCCATTCTTCTCAAATTATCGTCCACAATTCTATTTCCGTACAACAGATGTAACTGGTGTTATCGAGTTACCTGCTGGTGTTGAAATGGTAATGCCTGGTGATAATGTTGATATGACAGTTGAATTAATTGCTCCAGTAGCACTTGAAAATGGTACTAAATTCTCAATTCGTGAAGGCGGACATACTGTTGGTGCTGGTGTAGTTTCTGAAATTATTAAATAATTAAAGATTCAAAAAGTAGCTTCGGCTACTTTTTATTTTGCCTAAAAAAGCTTTTTTTGTAAAATGAAAATTGCTTTTTTTGTAAAGTAATATTTGCTTTTTTTGTAAAATGATGATATAATTTATTTCATAAAAAGGAGAGACTATGAAATATTTACCAAGAATAGTAGATAATGAAATAAATGATTTATTAAAAATAATGGGAGCAGTTTTAATTGAAGGTTGTAAATGGTGTGGGAAATCAACCACAGGATCTCATCACGCTAAAAGCATTATTGAATTTCAAAATCCTGACCGAAAAGAAGAATTTGAAAACATCAAAAATACTAAACCATCCTTATTTTTAAATGGTGAAAAGCCTCGAATGTTTGATGAATGGCAAATGTATCCAGTCGTTTGGGATGCCGTTAGAACTTCACTAGACCATACCGGGTTAAAAGGTCAATACATTTTTACTGGGTCATCTAAACCAAAAGAAGGTGCAACAATGCATACAGGAACAGGTAGAATTTCACGAGTTATAATGCGTCCAATGAGTTTATATGAATCTGGTGAATCAACGGGAGAAGTTTCATTTAAAGATATTTTTGAAGGTAAAGATATTTCGGGTGAAGGCAAAATATCATTAGAAGATATTGCTAGTATTATAGTTCGTGGTGGATGGCCTGCTGCTATGTCTATTTCTGGCGATTTAAAATATCGAATATCAGAAGAGTATGTTAAATCTTTAATTCATGAAGAAGTAAATGTTAATGAACAAGTAGAAAGAAATCCAGAAAAAATGCAAAATGTTTTAAGAAGTTTAGCTAGAAATATTTCTACCCCTGTTACTTTAAATACTATAGAAGGTGACGTTAAAAACATTTTTTATGATAGCGTTTCCAGACCAACAATATCTGATTATATAAATACTTTAGAAAAATTATTTGTAATTGAAGAAGTCAAAGCTACTAATCTAAATTTTAGAAGTAAATATGCTATTCGAACTAAACCTAAAAAATATTTTGTTGATCCTTCGATTGCTACTGCCGCTCTATCTCTTAAACCTAATGATTTATTAAATGATTTAAAAACTTTTGGCTTAATGTTTGAAGCTCTTTGCATGCGCGACTTAAAGATTTATACCCAAAATTATGGTGATATAACATTTTATCGTGATGAAAAAGGCTTTGAAGTAGATGCAATATTTAAGGCTAATAATGGTAAATGGGGCGCTATTGAAATAAAACTAGGATCAGGATTAATAGATGAAGCAGCTTTAAATCTTTTAAAATTTAAAGATCATGTCGATTTAAATAAAAGTGGTGAGCCAGCATTTTTAATGGTTTTAACCGGAACAACTTACTCTTATAAAAGAGATGATGGCGTATATGTTGTATCGATTGGAACTTTAAAAAATTAAAGTAGTGTATACTACTTTTTTTATGTATTGACAACTGTATATATACTGTATATAATAAATATATACATTTAGGAGTAAAAATTATGGAGATAATAATAAGTAATGATAGTAAAATACCTATTTATGAACAGATCAAAGAACAAATTAAAAGTAAAATTATAACTAATGATTTAAAAGAAGGTAATATTTTACCATCAATAAGGACTCTAGCTAAAGATTTAAGATGCAGTGTCATAACAACTAAAAATGCTTATGAAGAATTAGAAAAAGAGGGGTATATTAAAAGTATGCCAGGTAAAGGATTCTTTGTTTGTGAAATTAATAAAGATTTAGCTAAAGAAGAACAGTTAAATAAAATAGAAGTTTTATTAGATAAAGCTATTGATATAGCTAAAATAAATGGGATAACTAAAAAAGAAATTAAAGAAATTATAGATATTTTATATGAGGAGGATAAATAATGGAATATATATTAGAAGTAAATAATGTTAGTAAAAAATATGATACATTTGCTCTTAAAGACGTATCATTTAAATTACCTAAAGGCATGATTATGGGTTTTATTGGTGAAAATGGGGCTGGTAAAACTACCACTATAAAAATTATTTTAGATATTATTAAAACTTATGAAGGAAATATTAAAATATTTGGACAAGATAAAAATACTGAATTAAATAAAGATATTGGAGTAGTTTTAGATGATGCATTCTTTCCAGAAATATTAACTCCTAAAGATATTGATATTATCATGCAAGATATTTATGAAAATTGGGATAGTAAATTATATAATGATTATTTAAATAAATTTAATTTACAAAATAAACCAATTAAAACATTTTCTAAAGGTATGCGTAAAAAATTAGAAATAATAACGGCTTTATCTCACCATCCTAAACTACTTATTTTAGATGAGCCAACAAGTGGGCTTGATCCGGTAGGTAGAAGTGAAATTATAGATATATTTCAAGACTTTATTCAAAATGAAGACTGTTCAATTTTATTTTCTACTCATATTACTACTGATTTAGAACATATTGCGGATTATATAACCTTTATTAATAATGGTGAAATAGTATTATCTAAAACTAGCGATGAAATATTAAATAATTTTGGTATTGTTAAATGTAGTGAAAAAGAATTTAAAAAAGTAGATAAAAAAGATTATTTAAAATATCGTCTTAATGCTTGTGATTATGAGTTATTAGTGGAAAATAAGAAAGATTTTAAAAAGAAATATGATTTTAAAATAATAGATAAAATAACCTTGGATGAATTAATGGTTATGATGATTAAGGGAGAATAATATGTTAGGATTTATTAAAAAAGAATTATTAATGATTAAAGGTAATTTTAAAAGTATTTGGCTAATTTTAATTATTTATCTTTTAATTGGTATCTTTAATAAAATGGATGTATCTTTTATCTTACCTTTTATATGTACTGTTATAATGATATCAACATTTAGTTATGATAATTTAAATTCATGGGATGCTTATGCTTTTACTTTACCTAATGGTAGAAAGAATTTAGTTAAGTCTAAATATTTAGTTACTATCTTAACTATTCTGTTTTTCTCTATATTATCAATACCTCTATCTATTCTAATTACTCATTTAAATAACTTACCAGTTAATTATTTAGAAATATTAGTTACATTATTTGGCGCTATATTTGGCACTTTATTTATTATAAGTATAATGTATCCTATTATATATAAACTTGGCATAGAAAAAGCAAGAATAACTATATTTGTTATTATATTTGGTATTGCTATAGTAGGAGCTATATTAATCCAATTTGTTAATTTTGAATTTATTCCTAATATTATTAGTACATTAAGTAATTATTTAATACCTATTCTTATAATAATATTAATTTTAAGTGTTTTAATATCTTATTTTATATCTTTAAAAATAGTTAGTAAAAAAGAATATTGAGTTATCAAAAAAAGATAACTTTTTATTTGATTTAAATTTCTAAAAATCATTTTACAGAAAAATGAAATTATGGTGTTGACAAATGAATTTCGGGGGGGGGGTATAATTAGTAACATAGAGATAGAGTAGTTCATATATCTTAATCTATTTCTTAATTAGAATTAAAAAATAGGGAGGAGGTAAGAAAATGGACAAGAAAAATACTATGTTATTAACTGTCATTGCTGTAGCTACTTTATTAGTTGCTGTAGTAGGTGCAACATTTGCATTCTTTGCTGTAAGTAATCCTAGTGATGCAACAACAACAGCAAAAGCCGAAGCCAAAAAAGTGCCTTCATTTGTAATAAATCCAGATCAACCTAATTTAAATATGGTATTAAGTGCTGAAGATATGAAACAAAGCGAAGCTGAAGACGTTCCTTATTATGCTGTTTCAGGAACTAGTGGAACTCATGAATTAAGTAAACAAGATCTTACAATAGCTACAATGACTAGAACTGGTGGAGAAGATGCTGATAAATATAAATGTAGTGTGACAGTCACTGTAACTGTTGACAATACTGAAATGTTAGATGCATTAAAAACAGATAATGCTAACTTATATTTAAATGGTTTAGGATTATCTAGTGAAAAACTTGATTTAACCACATTGAAGACAACTTCAAATACAAAATCTTATACAAATATTGTTAATTTTGATACACCTGGAGCTTCAAATAAATTAACTGCTGATTTAGAAATAATTAATAGTCATGATGATGATCAAAGTGGAGCAGCAGGACAAACATTAAATGTTACAGTTAAAACTTCTGCTACAAATTGCGAATTATATACTGAATAATTTATGATAAAAAAGAGAAAAGAAAAAAGAATATATCAATGATATAAACATTAAACGAAATACTATTCTAACTTTTTAATGTTAATATTGATTTTCCCTCATTTTAAGAGAATTTTATCTTTCTCTTTTTTTTATTTATAAAAAAACGAATGACGAAATTCTTTGCCATGGCATAAAAATTCGTCATTCATTATTGACGATATTAAAAAAAAATTATACAATTTTAATAGAGGTAGAAATTATGGAAATAAAACGTGATTATTATATAGAACAATTAAAGGCAAGAGAGGGTAATGGTTTAATTAAGGTAATTACCGGTCTTAGAAGAAGTGGAAAATCTTATTTATTATTTACTTTATTTTATAATTATTTAATTGAAAAAGGAATTAATAAGAATAATATTATAACTATAGCGTTAGATGATTTAGCTAATGAAAGATTAAGAGATCCATATGAAATGCTTGATTATCTAAAAAGTTGTATTAAAAATAACGATACTTATTATATATTTTTAGATGAAATACAATATTTAAGAAGATTTGAAGAAGTTTTAAACAGTTTATTACATATTAAAAATGTTGATGTATATGTAACTGGTAGTAATTCCAAATTAATTTCCAAAGATGTTATTACTGAATTTAGAGGTAGAGGCGATGAGATAAGAGTGTATCCTTTGTCATTTAAAGAATTTTTTTCAGTATATGATGGAACAGTAGATGAAGCATGGGATGAATATTTTAACTATGGAGGTATGCCTTTAATTCTTTCATATAAAGAAGCATATCAAAAAGTAGAATATTTAAAAGGATTATTTGAAAAAGTATATATATCTGATATATTAGAAAGACATAAGATTAGAAATAGAAAAGAATTGGACGAATTACTAAATATTTTATCTTCTGACATAGGATCTTTAACGAATCCATTAAAACTTTCCAAGTCATTTTTTGGTATTAAAGGAAATAAAATAAGTGATAAAACAATAAATAGATATATTGAATATTTTAATGATGCTTTTTTAATAAATAAAGTAGAAAGATATGATATAAAAGGTAAAAAATATATAAATTCACCATATAAGTATTATTTTGAAGATATAGGTTTAAGAAATGCTCGTTTAAACTTTAGACAAGTAGAAGAAAATCATGTTATGGAAAATATAATTTATAATGAATTAAGAGTTAGAGGGTATTCAGTAGATATTGGTATAGTTTATATATATGATCATGATAAAAAAGGTAAAAAAATATTGAAAAATTATGAAGTAGATTTTATAGCATCGAAAGGGAATGATAAATATTATATCCAATCAGCTTTTTCTATAGAAAATATAGAAAAATTAGAACAAGAAACTAATTCTTTAAGAAATATTAATGACAATTTTAAAAAAATAATTGTAGTAAAAAATAATATTAAACCTCGTAAAGATGAAAATGGTATTACTACAATAGGTTTATATAATTTTTTATTAGATGAAAATAGTTTAAATTTATAAAGCTTATCATTATTGATAGTTTTTTTAGTGAATGACGAACTTCTTTGCCATGGCAAAAAAATTCGTCATTCATAATTTATTTAATAATAAAAAAGAACATATCAATAATTTAAACACTAAACGAAATACTCTAACTTTTTAGCATTAATATTGATAGTTCCCTCATTAGAGAAAAAATATTTTTCTCTTTTCTAATTATATTAAAAAAGGTAAAAAAATGCAATTTGGTTTAATTCAATTTATTAAATTTAAACTGGCTGTTTAATAAAATAAAAAATTTTTTTATCAAATTTTAAAAAAATAGTTGACAAATTAATTTGTTTTTAATAAAATGTTAATAACAAGTGAGTGAAAACTTGTTAAAAATTTATTTTCTGTTATTAACAAAGTGATAAGAACAAAGAAGGAATGTTAATGAAAGAATTTGAAAAGGCCTTATATATTATTGATATGAATAATGGCTTTGTTAATTTTGGTCCTATGGCTAACCCAGCATATAACGGTTTAGTCAGAGAACAGTTGAGAATGATTGAAAAATCAGAAAAGAAAATGGGTTAATTAATTTTGTTTTAGAAGGACATACAAAAGATGCTTTAGAATTTAAAAGCTATCCTGAACATTGTGTTATTGGTTCTAAAGAAGCAATGTTAATACCAGAATTATTACCAGAAGCAGAAAAGCTTAATACTAATATTTATTATAAAAATTGTATTAATGGTATGTTAACTGGTGAAGTTGCTAAAGACGTTCAAAAATTAAAAGCTTTAAAAGAAGTTATATTTGAAGGCGTATGTGCTGATTTATGTGTAATGGATTTTGCAAGAACTTATGCTAGGTATCTAGATCAAATTAATAAAGAAGTTAATTTGTTTGTTGTTAAAAACGCAATAGATACTTTTGATAGTCCACTTCATAATCGTTGTTAGTGGTTAGATATTGCTTATAAAGTTATGGCTCAAGCTGGCATTCATGTAGTAGAAGATTATGAAGAATTAGAAGAAAAAGTTTTAGGTTTAAAAAGATAGGAGAATGAAAATATGAAAATTTATAATGGATATGAAAGATTACCAAGAAACTATACGACAATGACTGATGAATATGAAATGACAATGGCTAATGGTTATTTCATGAATAATAAGCAAAATAATAAGGCTGTATTTGATGTATTTTTTAGAAAAATCCCTAATGGTGGCGGCTATGCAGTAATGGCTGGCCTTGATAAGATTATTCCTTACATTCAAAATTTGAGATTTGATGAAGTAGCTTTAGAATATTTTGCAAAGAAAGGATACCCTCAAGATTTTATTAATTACTTAAGAAATTTTAAATTTACGGGAGATATTTATGCTATTCCTGATGGTACACCAGTTTTTCCCAATGAACCAATTATGACTGTCAAAGCACCTCTCATTGAAGCTCAAATTGTAGAAACAGCTTGTTTATCACATATTAATGGTGCTATGGAACATGCAACGGGAGCTAGAAGGATAGTTGAAGCCACTCCTAAAGATGTTGCTATACTTGATATGGGTGCTAGAAGAGCAGATGGTTGTGAAGCCGCAATCGATGCTTCCATTTATGCAATTATGGCAGGATGTGCTGGTACAAGTAATATTATGGCTGCTAATATGTTAAATATGAAAGCAATGGGAACACAAGCTCATAGTTGGATTGAATCTTTCCCTAGTGAATACGAAGCATTTTTAAACTATGCTAAAGTTTATCCTGATAATTGTATTTTACTTGTTGATACGATTGATACTTTGAAAAGTGGCGTGCCAAATGCTATTAAAGTATTTAAATATATGAAAGAACATGGCATGAATATTAATAATATTGGGATTAGAATTGATTCAGGTGATTTAGCTTATTTAAGTAAAGAAGCTAGAAAAATGCTTGATGCTGCAGGGTTTCCTCAAGCTAAAATTTGTTTAAGTAATGGACTTACCGCTGAAACTATTGAATCACTTACAATGCAAGGCGCTAAATTTAATACTTTAGGAGTTGGCGATAATATTTCTAAACCAGATGGTAGAATGGGCTGTGTTTATAAAGAGGTTGCTTTAAATGAAAATGGTGTATGGATTCCAAAAATAAAATTAAGTAATGATACTGTAAAGATTGTTAATCCAGATTATAAAAAATTATATCGTGCTTATGATAAGGAGACTGGCTATGCTATTGCGGATATCATGGCAAGAAGAGGGGAAAATTTAAATAAAGATGAGTTAACTATTGTAAGTGCTACAGATTATTTAAAAATGAAAACTATCAATAATTTTGAATTAGTTGAACTTCAAAAACCAATCTTTATTAATGGCGAACTTGTTTATAATGATCCAGAAATTTTAGAGAAAAGAGATTATTGTAATGAACAAATGAGCAAACTATATCCAGAAGTTAAAAGAACAAAAATGCCTCATGAATATTATGTAGATGGTACAATAGATTATGTTAATTTTAAAAATGAATTAATTGCCAAAACAAGAAAGTTGGTAAGATAATGCAAGAAGAAAAACTAAAACAAATTGATAGTTACTTAAATGAATTAAAAACTAATAAAAGAGAATTATTAAATAATGTAGGAGATTTCTTAAGTATTGAAAAATATAGATGTCATTTAAATAATGGGGAAGATATTATAAGAGAAAAAATATTAAAAGGAAATCTCGATGGTAGTGCAGTAATTATTTTAGCAGTTACTGATAATAACGAATTTATTTTAGCTATAGAACCTAGAGTTTTTACTGAAAGAACAGTAGATGTTGGATTACCAGCGGGATATATTGAAGTAAGAGAAAAACCAGTTGATGCTGCCCAAAGAGAATTATTAGAAGAAACTGGATATACATCAGAAAATTTTACTTCTTTAGGTAGCTTTTATCAAGATCAAGGTTGTTCCGGTGCTTATAATCATTACTTTTTAGCTAGAAATTGTAGGAAAGTAAAAGAGCAAAATTTAGATGAAGGGGAATTTATTAAATATATTTTAGTAAGTTATGATGAGTTAAATTGGTTATTAGATAATAATTATATTAAAGGATTAAATTCAGCTTATGCGATTTTAAAAGGTAAAAAATTAATAAGAAAGTAGAGAAGGAGAGGATTAATTATGTTTGATGCCAAAAAAACAGCTAATGAAATAATTGAATTTATTAGAAATTACTATGAAGAAAAGAATTTGAAAGGAGCCGTAATTGGAATTAGTGGTGGTAAAGATTCAGCCGTAGTAGCGGGTTTATTTACTAAAGCTTTAGGTAAAGAAAATGTTACAGGCATTTGGATGCCGTGTCATTCAAAAGATGAAGATAAAAATAACGCTGTAGAACTAGCTAATCATTTTGGATTTGAATTAAAAGAATTTGATTTAACTGATATTTATGATAATTATGTTAAACAAATTGTTCAATTAAATAATCCAGATATGAATGATTTAATAGATTCTAATATTAATATTAAGCCAAGACTCAGAACAGCAACTTTATACTATCATGCAGCATATTTAAGTAAGAAAAATAAGGGTGTATATCTAGTTGCGGGAACTAGCAATAAATGTGAGATTTATGTTGGATATTTTACTAAAGGTGGCGATAATGTTGCTGATATTCAAGTTTTAGCGGACTTAACTGTAGATGAAGTTGTTAAAGTTGGTGAAGAAATTGGGGTTCCTTATCATATTGTTCATAAAACACCTGATGATGGATTGAGTGGACTTTCTGATGAAGACAAACTAGGGGTTAAATATAGTGAAATAGCTGATGTTTTAGAAAATGATGGAAAAAATACGCAAGAAGAAGTAAGAAAAAGAATATATAATTTGCATCAAAGAAATGCTCATAAATTTTATACTCCAACTTATAAAAAATAGATAGGATGATGGATAATGAAGATAGGTATATTTGGTGGTTCTTTTAACCCTCCACATAAAATGCATAAAAGAATAGCTTTAGATTTAATTAAGAATGGCTATGTAGATAAAGTTATTTTTGTTCCAACTGGCAATAAATATAATAAAAAAGATTTAATAGATGTTAAAGATAGATTAGAAATGTTAAAAATAATGACTAAAAATAGCAATAATTTATTAGTTTCTGATTATGAGGTTAAGAATGTACTAACTTATACTTATCAAACTTTAGATTATTTTAAAAGTATTTACCCAAATGATGAAATATATTTTATTTGTGGTACAGATAATTTACAAGAAATACAAACTTGGAAAAATTATGAATACATTTTAAATAATTATAAAATATTGGTTATCATAAGAGATAATGATAAAATAATAGATATAGTTAAACAATTAAGTACAAATAATATTATCATAACAAATATAATTACTAAAAATTTATCTTCAACTAAAATTCGTAATGGTTTAAGAAATAATGAAGAGATAAAGGGTTTAGATAATGATGTTATAGATTATATTAAAAAAAGAAAATTATATATTAGTTAAAGGAGTTCAAATAATGAAAGAAGTAATTAAATTATTAACGCAACAAAATAAAACCATTAGTACAATGGAATCTTGTACCGGAGGTTATTTAGCAAATACTATTACTAATTATGCCGGTGCCAGTGAAGTTTTTAAATTTGGGGCTGTAACCTATTCTAATGAATTTAAAATTAAAATGGGTGTTAATAAAGATGTTATTAATAAATTTTCTGTTTATAGCATGGAAACAGCTTGTGAAATGAGTAAAAATATTACTCAATTTACTAATTCTAATTTAGGGTTAGGAATTACCGGTAAATTAAACCGGAAAGACCATTATAATGAAACTAAAGAAAATAATCTTGTTTATGTAAGTATCTATGATAAAGATCAAGATAAGTTTTTTAATAAAATAATTAAAGTTGCTAAACTTTCTCGGCTAGAAAATAAAGAAATAATTATAAAAGAAATCGTAAAAGAATTAAAGATAATATTAAAAGGTTAAGAAGGCATTAAAATGAAGAATGAAGATTTATTTAAATTTGAGTTAAAACAAAGTTTATTTAAGTATTATGGTTTAAAAGTAAATAAAATAGAAAAAATAAATCATTCTTTTACCGATTGCTATATTATTTATGCTTCAGATAAATATTTTGTTAAAGTATTTAATAATGAACAAGATATTTATAAAATAAAACAAGAAAATGAATTATTAAATTTCTTAAAAGATAAAGGTTTTAATGTTCCTTATATTATTAAAAATAAAGAAGGGAATATTTATACAAAAGTTGCTGGATATTATTTGTTTTTAGAAAATTTTATTCAAGGATATGCTTATACTGATGAGAAAATAAATGAAGATGAATTATTAAAATCAGCTAAATTACTTGGTAAAATGCATCAAGTATTAGATAATCAATATGATGATCTTAATAAAGAAGATTATTGGAAAAATATTAATATAGAAAAAGAGAAGGACTATTTAAATTCAATTTTAAATGAATTAAAAGTATTACCTAAAGATACTAATTATGAAATCATTGAAAAAGCCATTAAGCATAAATTAAGAATACTTCCCAAATTAAAAGAAATGAGTAAAAGATTTGATGGCATAACTTATGTTATGACACATGGTGATTATTCTAAAAGAAATTTATTAAAAGATGCCAAAGAGAATATTTATATTGTAGATTTTTCTGATGCTGGTGTATATCCTGCTGCCTTTGAAGTAATTAGATCGTATTTTATTTCTACTGATTCTTGTAAAAATGAAAATTCATTTGATTATAACTTATTTTTTAAATATGTAAAGTCTTATTTAGAAGAATTTCCTTTAAATAAGAAAGATTTAGAATTAATGCCATATTTATTTTTATATCAAATCTTAACTAGTAATTATAGATATCAAGAATATATAGAAACTAAAGATGAAAAATATCTTAATTTTATAAAATGGAAAGAAAATATGAGTTTATTTTTAGAAGTAAATGCTGATAAAATTAGTGAGTTTATTAACTTATCTTGAAAACAAATATTAAAAATGTTAAAATCAAATTGTTAGAAAGATACTGGGAGTTGTGATGATGAAAGAATATAAATCAGAAGAAGAATTTTTAAAAGACTATGATTCAAGCATTTTTGAAAAGTTATCGATGACAGCAGATATTTTGATATTTAGTGTTTCCGATGAAGTTCAAAATAATTATCGTAAATTAAGTAAAAAACATTTTAGCGTGTTACTTGTCAAAAGAGATAATTATCCTTTTAAAGATAAATGGTGTTTACCTGGTGGATTTATTGGCATTGATGAAGATATTGAAGATGCCGCCAAAAGAATACTCGCTAATGAGACTAATTTACATGATATTTATTTAGAACAATTATATACTTTTGGTAGTCCCAATCGTGATCCTAGAATGCGGGTAGTATCTACTTCTTATATGGCTTTAATTGATAAAAATACTCTTAATGAACAAATTCCTAACAATGCTTCTTGGTTTAACATTATGGCATTAGAAGATAAAGAAACCATTTTTGTCACTTTAGATAATGGTAGTGAAGAAATTAAATTTAAAATTAGTAAAACTTTAAAAGAAAAGACAACTGATCGCTATAAATATGATATTTTAGAAAATGACAAATTAGCTTTTGACCATCCTTTAGTAATCGTAAGTGGTATTTCAAGATTAAAAAATAAATTAGAATATACTGATGTAGTCTTTAATATGATGCCTGAATATTTTACTTTAGGCGAATTACAACAAGTTTACGAAGTTATTTTGGGGAAAAAATTATTAGATCCAGCATTTAGAAGAATGATTGCTAGCAAAGTGGAAAAAACAGATAAAATGCAAACAGGTGGAGGACATCGACCTTCAGTCTTATTTAAATATAAAAGTCATGATTAATAAAAATTTTCTTTTTACAGGCTTTGGCAACTAATATTTGCTAAAAAACAACTCAAAAGTGGTAGTTTGCAACCAGTAGAAAAGTTAATATGTTCTTGTAAGGAGGAATTTTATGAATAATAATTTAGCAGAAAATTTAAAAAAGATTCGTAAAGAAAACAATTTGTCTCAAGAACAACTAGCGGAAGGTTTAGGAGTATCAAGACAAGCTATTTCCAAATGGGAATCCAAATCAGCTTATCCTGAAATGGATAAAATTATTGCACTATGTGATAAATTTAATTTAAATATAGATGATTTATTACATAAAGATATTAAAGAAGTTAAAGGAGAAGAAGTAGCCAAAGGCAATCTTCATAATTATTTTGATGATTTCTTTAAGTTTATTACAGATAGTATTGATCTATTTTGTAAGATGAGTTTTAAAAGTAAAATTAAATTAATATTAGAAGAAATTATTATTATCTTAATATTATTGTGTTTTGGTTTTATCGTGGTAAATTTATCTCACGAATTATTTAGAACAATCTTTATTTTTTTACCAGATAAATTATTATACTTTTTATTAAATATAATTAATTGTGTAATTTCTTTGGCTTTTGTTATTACATCAATTATTATTTTAGTAAAAGTATTTAAAAAAAGGTATTTAGATTATTATGATGATTTAAAAAAAGAGGTTATTAAAGAAGTTAAAAATGATGAAGAGATAAATAATTTAGATAAGGAAAATAAAATAAATTTAAAGAAAAAAGAAAGTAAAATAATTATTAGAGATCCCAAAAATAGTGAATATCATTTTTTAGACTTTTTATTTAAATTTATTATTGGTATGCTTAAATTCTTTAGTTTGTTTATTGCTTTCTTTTTATCCATATCCTTAATATTTTTATTAATGTCTTTAGTTTTAACAATCTTATTATATAAGACAGGCTGGTTTTTTATTGGTCTTTTAGGAATTATTTTAGCTTTAGGAGTAATTAACCTAATTTTATTATTAATTGTTATTAATTTTATATTTAATAGATTAAATAATAAAAAGCAAATGATTTTCACCTTTCTAGGATCTTTAATTATTTTAGGAATTTCAGTTGGTTTATTATTTATTGGTAGTTTAGATTTTAATGTTATCGAAATGCCTAAAGAAATGTATATTACTGAAACGAAGGAAATTAATATGCAAGATAATTTGTTCTTTATTAGTTATGATAGTAATATTAAATATATTGAAAGTAATATTGATAATATTAAAATAGAATATGATATTTATAAATATTGCTCTATTAATTATAATAATATTTATTATAATGATATTTATTATAATGGTATTTATTATAATGGCTATGCAATATGGAGTGAATGTCATAATTATTCTAAAATAATAAAAGATTATCTTGATAAATTAAATAATAAAATAATATTAGTAAATGATGAGCAAATTAAAGAAATTAGAATTTATGCTAATCAAGAAAATATTAGAAAATTAAAAAATAACTATTTTAAATATTTTAATTATAACTATGAGGAAGAATAAATTAATAGTATAATAATTAAAAGAGGTTATAATGAGTAATTTAAAAGGAGATATTTCTAAATTATTAAAATATGGTTTTATTAAAAAAGATAATTATTATGAATATGAAAAAGTAATAGTTAAAGATAAATTTAAAATAATTGTTACTTACAAAGATGAAAAACTTGAGGGTAAAGTAATAGATATTAATACTTTAGAAGAATACATTTTAGTTAAAGTAAAAGATGCATCTGGGGATTATGTTGGTAAAATAAGAGATTTATATAATGAAGTAATTAATGATATAACTAAAAATTGTTTTCATAAAGAAGCATTCAAATTTAAACAAACAAAAGAAGTTTTGAAATATCTTAAAGAAAAATATGATGTGGAGCCAGAATTTTTATGGGATGATGATTTGAATGCTGCTTTAAGACATAAAGATACTTTAAAATGGTTTGGTGTTATGATGACTGTTTCCCAAAACAAATTAGGCTTTAAAAGTAATGAATTAGTGGAAATTATTGATTTAAAAATAAATCCTTTAGATTTAGAAAAAATGGTAGATATGAAAAATTATTTGCCAGGATATCACATGAATAAAAAACATTGGATAACTATTATTTTAGATGGTAGAGTAAATAATAAAATTATTTTTAAACTAATTGATGATAGTTTTAAGATGAAAGTTAAATAGTATTATTTACTAAACATAGTTATTTTATCATTTTTATCAATAGATAAAAGGGTTATATTTTCTAGTATTTTATTCTTTTCTTTTAAATATTTATTGAGCCAAGTTTTGGTTTTTCCAGCTTTTTTTAATTCATCAGCATAAAATACACCATCAACAATAATTGTGTGGTTTAATGTTTGTTTTTTACTGTTTTTTTGCATATTAGTTTTTAAATCATTACTAGTTAAAGGTTGATTTTTACCTTTTAAAAGAATCGATATATCACCCGATGGCTCTAAAACAGCACAGTCAAGTTCATTAATATCAAAACATCCTTTTAAACGGCAGTTTTCTAATAATTTAGCTACGCTTATTTTAGCAGTACTTAAATTTTTATAATTAAAATTATTATTTTCAAATAAGACTAAAGGCTCACCATCAATCATTTCTTCAACTGCATGATTGTGAAAAGATAAAAGACTAGCTAAATACCCAATCAGAGAAAAGATAACTAAAGCAATTATACCGTCAATAAGTGGGGTATCTAGGCTAATAATAGAATCAGCAGCGATAGAGCCAATGGTAATACTTAAGATATAATCATATAAAGTTAAGTTTTTAATTTGTTTTTTACCTAATAGTTTAACAATAATAAAAAGAATAATAAACATTATGATAGCACGCATTGCAATTTCCAATTTAATCACCTATAAATAGGATGTGATTTTTTTTAGAAAATATAAGTATAAATATAGAAAGTTATAGAGAAGTATTATATAATTAAATTGAGGTGTAAGATGAGAGAATTAAAATTAAAAAAATGTAATAATTGTGGTGCTTTAGTAAAAGTTATTGAAGATTGCCATTGTAAATGTAGTATAAATTGTTGTGATGAAATAATGAGTGATGTAACTCCTAATTCAGTTGATGCAGCATCTGAAAAACATGTTCCTGAATTTAGTGTTAATGATGGGGTTACTTTTGTTAAAGTTAATCATGTAATGGATGAAGATCATTATATTGAATGGATTGCCCTTGTTAATGATGATGTAGAAATTGTTCATTACTTTAAACCTGGTGATGTTTGTGAAGTAGCTTTTGAATATGATGAAGGAACAATTTATTCTTATTGTAACAAACATGGTTTATGGAGTGCTGTAATTAAGTAATTTTGTTTGACAAATTATATTTAAGTTTATATAATGGCTTTAGGATGGAGTGTTTATTATGCCAGCAAGTTGTAAATTAGAGCGTGACGCTATTATAAAAAAAGCAGTTGTTTTAATTAATAAAAAGGGGTGGGATTCCCTAAATGCTAGAGATTTAGCTAAAGCTCTTAAAATATCGACTAAACCATTATATCGTATTTATAAAAATATGGATGAAATAAAAGATGATATTTATAAAGAGATATATAAAGAGTATGATGAATTTATAACTAGTCGAGTAGATAATAAAAAAGCTTTAGTTACTTTATGTGTTGCTTATGTTGAATTTGCTAAATATTATAAAAATTTATTTATTAGTTTGTTTTTATCAAATAATTTAAAATGGAAGACAATCGATGATGTTTTAAATGAAAAATGGAATCAAGGTGCTATTATTAATTTAGTTAATAAAGGAGGTTATACTTTTCCAGAAGCTAAAGAGTTATTTATGCATGTTTGGTTATATGCTAATGGACTTGCTACTTTAATAAGTACTAATATGATAGATATTGATGATAAAGAAATAATTGTTAGAATTGTGAAAATTTATAAAACATTGGAGAAAAAACTTTAAAATAAAGGAGTTGTCTGTTATAATTTAAAGTATGGGAGGAAAAATGAAAAAATTATATTTAAGTTTAGTAGCTTTATTATTAGTTTTAGTAATGATGCCAACAGTTTCTGCTAAAAATAAAGTTACAGTTTATATGTTTACGAAAAATGGATGTGGATATTGTGAACAAGCCTTTGATTTCTTTGAAGGTAAATTAAAAGAAGATCCTGATGCCTTTGAACTTGTTAATTTAGAAGTATGGTGTGGAACTGATTACACTAATAAAAATGAATGGATATTAGGCAGTCAAAAAGGATTAGATTTAATGAAAGCAATCCTTGAAGCTAAAGGTAAAGATTCAGAAGGACTTTCAACTCCAACCATTGTAGTTGGTGATTATATTCAAGTCGGTGCCGATAATTTAGATGGTTTATATGATAGAATTGTTGCTTATCAAGATGATAAGAACTATAAAGATGAATTAAAAGCTTTAGCTGATGAAAAAGGCATCGATATGAATGAATTCACAAGAGAACATGGTGCAGCTAGTTGTGATGTTTTACCGGAAGAAGAAAAAACGTCTAAAACTGATTTAATTATTATAGCAGGTGTATTTGTTGTTCTAATTGGTGGTTTTGTTGGTTTAATCTTTATTAGTAAAAAATAACTAAATTAAAAAAGTCTTGAGGATATTCCTTGAGACTTTTTTTAGTTTAAAATATATACTCCAATAGTTAAATAGGTAGCAAAGATTAACCATATTAAATAAGGAATATTTAAATAGAATGATGGCTTATATTCTTTATAAAATAAATATAATAAATAGATAACTAAACCTAATAAAAGAATAGTCCATAAGATAGTAAATAAACGCCATTTGAATACAAAGAAGAAAATACTCCACAATAAATTAACAATTAATTGAGCATAATATACCTTTATAGTTTCTAAATTATCATATTTATTACGATAAAGAAAATATGATATTCCCATTAAGATATATAAAATAGACCACACAATAGGAAAGATATAACCGGGTGGCGATAAAGGTGGTTTTTTAATAACCCCATAATCCATAAAACTAGATATAAAGAGACCAATAATAGATCCAGTTAAAAGTGGTAAAAATAAATGAAAAGCTTTTTTAACAAAATTATTTATTTAGCATCACCTAAAAAAGTATATGTTAAATTAATTTTTTATAGAACTTCCAAGCTAATATTTTTAAAGCACTTCTATCTATATCATCTATACTTAATGCGCCATTATTTAAAGCTTCTTTAATATTATTAAAACTTTCTTCATAATCAGTTGTTATAAGAAGATCATTATGGGCCTTAATTGCTTTTACTTCTTTATCACTAATATTATTTAAAGCACCCATACTTATATCATCAGTTATAATAACCCCGGTAAATTTTAAATCTTCGGTTAAAAGATTATGAACATTTAAAGATAGGCTTGAGGGATTTTCATTATCTAAAGCCGCAATAATATTGTGACTAACCATAACAGCTTCTGCCCCTGCTTTAATACCTGCTTCAAAAGGTGGTAAATCATATTTTTTAAAATCATCTAAAGTTTTATTATCAATCGATTCCCCAACATGGGTATCTTTATTACTACCATATCCAGGAAAGTGTTTTAAAGTGTAAGAAACACTTCCTTTTTTACTAGCATTAATGACAGTTTCAGCATAAATAGATGTGGCATCAGTATCCATTCCCAATGTTCTTTTATACATATAATCATTTTTATCAGTTGAAACATCGACAACGGGAGCTAAATTTAAATTAAGTCCTAATTCTTTTAGAATTTCACTTTTATTTATTACATCTTCATAAATAGCGTCATATCCATTATCTTTATATAATTCTTGGGGTGATTTAAAAGGACTTGCAACTAAATTTTTATTGCTGCTAATTCTGGAAACAATTCCTCCTTCT
The DNA here is from genome assembly GCA_947601485.1 of uncultured Bacilli bacterium. Taxonomy (GTDB): domain Bacteria; phylum Bacillota_I; class Bacilli_A; order RF39; family UBA660; genus SIG200. The sequence goes on along the minus strand of CANQGF010000012.1, from coordinate 4,417 downwards.
TCATCAATCGCTGTTAGAATTGGAATTTTAGAGGCATTTTGTAAATCACTAATCATTTTGATAACTTCTTCTTTAGTTTTATTTTCAAAATCTCTACCAAAGAAAATAATACCCCCAAATTGATATTTACTTTGCATAGCAATATCATTATTAATTGGTCTTCTTACTAATAAAAGTTGCGCTATTTTTTCATCTATACTTAAAGTATTGAGTAAAGACTCTGCTTGATCATAATAATCATTAAAGATATCTTTTTCTATGACTTCATTATTTACTTGTTCATTATCATTATCTTTAGGGTTTTCTTTTTTTAAATAATAACGATAATAACAAAAACCCCCGATTAATAATACAATAATTAATAAACTAAATAATATTTTTTTCAAATTTTATCACCATTATTATTATAACAAAATTTTAAAGACGATTACATATGGCATCTAAAGAAATTTTATAAGTTAGACATATTTGAATAGCAAAAGAAGTAAGAATTAAAGTATTACCTTTTTCATAATTACTTATTACAGATTGAGTAGTATTTAATAAAGTAGCTAACTCTTTTTGATTAATTTTATTTTTAATTCTAATCATTTTAATATTTTTACCAATTTCTTTATTATCTAAAGTATAATTTTTATTTAATTTTTTTCTATTTTTATTTAAACCAACTATATAATCCATACTAATACCGTAGTAGTTGCATAATTCATTTAATTTTTTTAATGGAATAATTTTTGATTTATTTTCCCATCTAGAATAATTGGATTGGGTAACATTCAAAATCTTTGCTATATCATCTTGTGATAAATCGTTTTCTTCTCTAATATATTTCATATTTTCAAATAATAATTCTAAATTCATAAATACACCTAACATTTTCAGTTTAGCATCCTGCTTCAAGTTCTAATTCTAAATAAACATCAAAATTCTTAATTTATATATTCACAAATACGATATTTTATGATAGAATAAGATATGAAAAAATAATATAGGAAGGAAGCAGTTTATGAAAAAATATTTATATTTAACTCTTGTGTTGTTAATAGTATTAACATTATTTGTAATAATTAAACCAAATAAAAAACAAGAAGTTAATGTTATTAAGGAAGCAAAAGAAATAAAAAGTTTTGCCATTTATAAACAAGATGCATCCGGTAATTATGTAATATCTAGCGATGCATCATTTCCCACTAAAGGTTACATTCTTAATATGGACAAAACTAAATGTTTTGATTCTAATAATAATGGAATATCTAATAATATAGTAAGTCAAAGTTTAGATGGTAAAATAACTTTAACAGCTACTCAAGCATCATATTGTGATTTGTATTTTACCAAAGATGATGATGTACCAGTAGTAACTACCTTTAGTATAACCGGAACGAAAGAAAATAATGCAACATTGAATAGTGGTTATACACATAAAGTAAATGTAACATACAATATCGGTTGGACAGCGAGTGATGTCGTAAGTTATTGTATAAGTACAAATAAAGATAATTGTGATGGAAATTGGGTAGATGTAAGTGGTACAAGTGTCAGTCCAACAGAACCAGCATTAGATAGTACAGAAGGTAAGAAAACTAGATATACCTTTATCAAAGATAAAGCAAATAATATATCAGTAGGTAAAGAAACATCCATAACATTAGACTTAAATAATCCAAGTGTAACAAATGTAATATATAAAAGTAAAGATACAAGTAGTATCACAGTCAAAGTAGAAGGTACAGATGGAACAACAGGAAGTGGTGTAGTCAAATATGAATGTAGTGCCAAAGAAAAAGGCGTATGGTTTACTCAAGATGGAGATACATGTAAAGTAACAGGTTTAAGTGATAATACTTCATATACTATAGAAGGAAGAGTAACTGATGCATCAGGAAGAGTATCAACAAATAGTGTAAGTACAACCCAAAGTACAGAAGCAGCATATAGTTGTTCATCTGGAGAAGAATTAGTACAAGATGCCCAAAGAGGATCATCATCTGGGGGATATATATGTATTGCAAGTGCATCGAGTAAAGAATGGTATAATACATCTACGTATTATACTTGCAGTGTAACGGGTGATCATTATGGTACAGAGACTGCTGCAAAGAATGCTTGCAGCAAAACCGAACATGGAACATGCGTCGGAAATGGCTATTTTTATGTGAGACCATGCTATGGTAGAAATTGCACATGTGGTGGGGATTCCTTTTTGACCGTTTCGAAAAAAAGGTTCAGGCCACGTGCTTTAGCACGTAAACCCTTGAAGGGTTTAAAGGCAATTTATTGCCGTTAAAAATAAAAAGTGCTATAATAGCAAACCAAAGAAGGTTGGTTTGGAATGCGAAAAAGTAGCCACGTTCAATACGATATACAGTATCACATAGTGTGGACAACAAAATATAGATATAAAGTATTGGTAAATAAAATTGCCTTAAGAGCAAGAGAAATAATAAGGCAATGTTGTAATAGTATGGATGTAACAATAATAAAAGGATCAGTAGGAAAAGAACATATTCATATATTAGTATCATGTCCGCCAAGTTTAAGTGTTTCAAAATTAGTACAACAAATAAAAGGGAAGACATCAAGAGTATTGTTAAATGAATATAAAGATTTAAAAAGAAGATATTGGGGACAACATTTGTGGTCAAGTGGCTACTTTTGTCGAAGTGTAGGGACAGTAACACAAGAAATAATAAAAGAATATATAGAAAATCAAGCTGATGAATATGAAGAAACATTTAAAATAGTAGGTTAAGCGAGTTTACTCGCTAAATGTACTTTCAGTACCTAAAATAAGCCACGTACTTCCAGTGCGTGGTAGTTGACAGAATCCAGTGCCATTCAAGACTGTTCTTCGAAAGGTTGGTACACCAGTTGTTATGGTGCAGCAGGATCCAATGGAGAGTTATGGTGTAATTTGCTTAAAGCTGCGGTATCAGATCATTGGGAATATAGCCAATCGGGTGATGACGTGACGGGGTGTGAGAGAGCGTGCACACTCGAATCTTTTTTGTACGCCAGTGACGGTTATGAGTGTTCGGTGAACTCGCAAACGTACGATTCGAGACGCGAGTGTCTCCAATCATGTGTCACCGATGGTATTGTGTCTGCGAGGACGGAACAGGTTAACTATCATTGTGAAGGTGGATGGTCTAAATATACTGGAAGTGGGAGTTCCCTTCGATGTTATAGAGCGGCCACAAAAGGTTAATTCCTTGACCGTTTCGAAAAAGAGGTTCAGGCCACGTACTTTAGCACGTGACCCCTCAAAGGGTTTAAAGGCAATTTATTGCCGTTAAAAATAAAAAGTGTAGAGACAGTAACACAAGAAATAATAAAAGAATATATAGAAAATCAAGCTGATGAATATGAAGAAACATTGAAGATAGTAGGTTAAGCGAGTTTACTCGCTAAATGTACTTTCAGTACCTGAAATAAGCCACGTACTTCCAGTGTGTGGTAGTTGACAAGGAAAAGTCATAAAAACCATCATAAACTTAATCCTGGAAAAGATATATTTGAAAGTATATCTTTTCTTTTTTGTGCAATTTTTTTGTAAAAAATTTTATTAAAAAAAGAGGAAATGAAAGAAAAAGCGCGAATATATATAGTGAAGGGAGAAAAATATTCCTTTTAGAAAGAGGTATCATCATGAAAAATAAAATGTTGCCATTAACAGATGATTTGGCATTCAAATATGTATTTTCTAAACCTGAAATATTAGAAGATTTTATTAATAGTTTTTTTAGTCATAATGGAAATAATAATTGTGATAATATAGTTATTAATAAAATTATACCTGAGGCATATATTATGCCAAATAGTAAGAAATATAAGGCATATTATAGAGATTTAATAATAGAGAATGACGAATTAATTATATCATTGGAGATGTATAAGGGTATCTTTTGGGAGAGAAATTTTAATAAAAGTTTAGGATACTTATGTAGATTATATGGTAATCAATATACTAAAACTAAACCAGAAAACTTTAAAAAAGTAATTAGCATAAATTTAATACAAGGTAATTATGCTAATAAGAATCCTGAAATAGTAAATGGATATAACTTAAAAAATGACTTATCAAATTTAATAATAACTAATGGTGTATCAGTATATTTGATAAGATATGATATAGCTAATAGCATTCCAGAAAAAGATGAAGATAGATTTATAAAATATTTAAAAATAATAGGAAGTAATAGTGAGCAAGAAATGCGAAAAATTGCGAAAGGAGATAGTAAAATGTTAGAGGCAATAAGATATTGGTTAAATTGGAATAAAAGTTCAGCAAAAGAAAATTATGAATTACATTGTGAAGAGTTAAAGGATGAGGGTCGTATAGAAGGCAGTGAAGATACAAAAATCAAAATAGCTCAAAGTTTAATAAATAAAAATTGTTCAAAAGATTTCATATTAG
>CANQGF010000011.1 GCA_947601485.1 uncultured Bacilli bacterium | reverse complement strand
ATCATAGATCAAATGGAAAGAGAAAGAGATGCTGAAATAGTATATCATAATGGATTAAAATATGCCAAAGAAGATGGATATAATGATGGCGTTAAAGTTGGTTATGATAAAGGCGCTCTTGAAGAAAAACTTTCAATGGTTAAAAGTTTATTAGAAGATAAAATTCCTCTAGAAGCTATAGCTAAAGCTGCTAATCTAACTGTAGAAGAAGTAGAAAAAATACAAGAATCTTCTTCTCAACAATAAAACATATTTTTATAATAAGTTTAATTAGGCCTTAAGGCCTTTTCTTTTTATATAAAAATGTTTATTTTTTTATTATTAATTGTTAAAATAAGAAAGAGAAAGAATGTGATAAATATGAAATATTTAAGTGAAGAAAATATTAGTAACAAAAGAATAATATTAAGATGTGATTTTAATGTTCCGGTTAAGAATAATGAAATAACTGATGCTAGTAGAATTACTAAAAGTTTTAAAACAATTAATTATTTATTAAATAACAATAATATTATAATATTATTAAGTCATTTTGGTAGAGTTAAGAATGAAGAAGATAAAGATAAAAACAGTTTAAAAATTGTTTATGAATATTTAAAACAATATTATGATTTAGAATTTGTAGATAATCCATTAAATTTAGATATAATAAATAAAAGTTCTAAAAAAATCTTTTTAGTAGAAAATACTAGATTTACAGATGTACCTGTTAAAAGAGAAAGTGCAAATGATTTAGGTCTAGCTAAATATTGGAGTAATTATGCTGATATATTTGTTGTTGATGCTTTTGGTTCTATGCATCGAATTCATTCTTCTACAGCAGGCCTTTCTAAATATTTATCAACTTATTTAGGTTTTTTAGTAGAGGAAGAATTAACTAATTTAAAGCCTTTACTAAATCATATTGATTTAGTAATTATGGGTGGTGCTAAAGTAGATGATAAAATAAAAATAATTGAAGGATTACTTAAAAAATGTAATTATCTAATTATCACCGGAGGAATACTTAATACTTTTCTTAAAGAAATGGGTTATAAAGTAGGTAATAGTTTAGTAGCGAGTGATGAAGATGTATTAAATAGTGTTAGAAAAATTTTAAAAGATAATAAAGATAAAATTTTATATAGTGATAAATTTATTGTTAAAAGAGGTAATGATAATTTAGAAGTAACTCTTGATGATATAGAAAATAATGATATTATTTATGATAATTTAGTAGATTTAAATAATGTTATAAACGATGCAAAAGTAATATTTTTAAATGGCACTTGTGGAATGTGTGAAGATGATAATTATAAGAAAGGAACCACTAAATTACTTAATATGCTTGCTAATAGTGGTAATGATGTTTATGTTGGTGGTGGAGATACTGCATCTTTCGTTAAATTATTTAATTTAGAAAGTAATTTTAAGTACATTTCTAGTGGTGGTGGAGCAACTTTAGAATACTTAAGTGATGGCGATTTAGACGCCTTAAAATATATTAAAGAAAATTGATATGAAAAAAATAATGTTGATAATTCATGGGTTTTCAACATTATTTTTTAAATTAAGAAAAGACTATAAATAGTTAAAATGTAGAAAAATGAAATAAAAATAAGTTAAAAATAACATAATTTTTAATAAATCCGTCATAATTCGACAAATGTTTACAATATTAGACAAAACTTGTCAAAACTTCCTATGGCTTTTTGTCTAATATTCTCTTATAATGAATTTACAAGCAGTACAAAAGAGGAGAAAATGATGAACAATAGTGTTAAAGTTTTAGTTATTGATAACAACGAAACAATGACTAAAGACTTGGAGAAGTATTTTAGCAGTCATGAAGTAATTAAAGTAGTAGCTTGTAAAAATAATGGAGAGGAAGGGCTTAGTTATTTAATCAATAATATTAACGATGTTGATATTATTGTCATGGATTTAGTTATTCCTAAAATGGATGGCTTATATATCTTAAGTGAAATGGCATCGAGAAAAATAAGAAAAAATGTTATTATTACAACTAGTTTTAAAGATGAACATATTTTAGAAGAAGCTAGCCAATATGGAATAGATTATTACATGTTGAAACCAATTAATTATGCTAGTTTAGAAAAAAGAATTATTTCTATTTCTAAAAATAATGAGGATAAGAAAAGCTTGTTTATGCAAGAAAGAATTCTTACTGATTTACTCCATAATTTAGGAATACCTTCTCATGTTAGAGGATATCAATATATTAAAGAAGGTGTTCAAATAGTATATCATGATAAAAATATGATATCTTATGTAACTAAAGATGTTTATCCAGAAATTGCCAAAAAATTTGATACAACTCCGACTAGAGTAGAACGTGCCATTAGACATGCCATTGAAATTAGTTGGAATCGAGGAGATATCAATTTAATGGAAACTATTTTTGGTAATAGTGTCAATGTTAATCGTGATAAACCAACTAATGCCGAATATTTAACAACTTTAGCTGATAAATTAAAAGTAGATAATAATTTAGTATATAATTAGTAAGAAAGAATGCTTTTTTACTTTTTTTATGTCTTATTTTAGATGTTTATAAAATTGTCTTTTTGCGTATAATATGGTATATTTATGGTGTGAAGGTGAAACAAAAATGAGAAAGATATTAACAATTATCTTGGATGGTTTTGGCTTAAGAGATGAAGAATATGGTAATGCGATTAAAGCCGCTGATATGACAACTTTTAAGAAAATTTGGGAGGAATATCCTCATTCATCATTATATGCGTCTGAAGAATATGTAGGCCTTCATAAGGGTCAGTTTGGGAATAGTGAAACAGGTCATCTTACTATTGGGGCAGGTAGACTCATTAAACAAAATGAAACATTAGTAGATGAATTTTTAGATAGTGATGTTTTAGAAAATGAAAAATTTCAAGAATTATTAAATTATAAAGATAAAGATATTCATATTATGGGATTAGCTAGTGATGGCGATGTTCATGCTAATATTAATCATTTTATTAAACTATATCAAATATTAGTTAAAAATGGCTTTCAAAAAATTCACTTTCATCTTATTACAGATGGTAGAGATACAGGCATTTATGATGCATATAAATATATTAAACAAATTGAAGATCTAATTCATGAGAAAAAAGTTGGGGATATTGCTACGATTGCGGGTAGATACTATGCCATGGATCGTGATAAACATTATGAAAGAACAAAGATTTATTATGATGCAGTTACAAATGGAGTTGGGATCAATGAAATTAATATTAAAACTTCATTAAAAGAAATGTATGCTAATAAAGTAACAGATGAATTTATTAAACCAATTATTTTAAATAGAAATTCTTTAATTAAAAATGGTGATGTATTAATTTGGATGAATTATAGAGAAGACAGAGCTAAACAAATAATATCTTCTTTTATTAAAAGTGACTTTGAATTTTTTAAAACTAAAGATATGAGTAATTTAAAAGTATTTAGTTTTTTACCAATCGATAAAGATATTATAACCAATAATTTTATGGATCAATCAGTTGTTACTAATCCATTAGGTCTCTATTTTGAAAAATTAGGTTTAACGCAAGCAAGAATTGCTGAAACCGAAAAATTTCCGCATGTAACATATTTTTTTGATGGTGGGTATGCGGGTAAGATAAGTAAATGTAATGAATTTTTAATTCCATCACCTCATGTTGCAACCTATGATTTACAACCTGAAATGAGTGCGATTGAAGTAACAAAGAAATGTATTGAGTGCATGGTTCAAGATTATGATTTTATTCTAATGAATTTTGCTAATCCAGATATGGTTGGACATACGGGTAATTATGAAGCAACAATTAAAGCTTGTATGACTATCGATTTATGTTTAGGAAAAATTATTGAAAAAGCAGAAGATAATTTTTATAAAGTAATTATTTTAGCTGATCATGGCAATGCTGATATGATGCTTGATAATGATGGTAATAAAATAACGACACATACTTTAAGTAAAGTACCATTTATTATTATGGATAAGAGTGTTAAATTAAAAGAAAGCGGCGATTTAACTATGGTTGCGCCGACTATTTTAGAATATATGGATATAGCTAGACCGGATGAAATGAAAGAAACAGATATCTTAATTAAGTAGGTGAATTATGAATAGAAGAGAAAGAAAAAAATTAATAATAATTATAGTCATATTATTAGTCCTTACAATAATATGTTTTAGTGGAGTGGCTTTATTAAAAAATAGAAATGGTGGCGATGATGTGCCAGTAAATCCAGGTAATGAAAATAATGAAGCTAATGAAGCGTTAGATCCCGTTGTAGCGGCTTTAAAAAAAGAAACATATTTTATTGAAAGTAGATTAACAAGATATTTAGATTATATTAAAAATAATCCAGATAAAGATATGGAGGAAGTTATAAGAAGCGTTAACGCTAATATTGATTATGCTTTTTATACTAATGAAGTAGAAAGTAATGTTAATGATGGAACATTAATAATTGTTAATAAATTTCATAAATTACCAGAAGATTATAATCCTGATTTAGTAGATATGAGTAGTGCGTATACTTATGGATCATTTAAAATGGAAAGAACAGCTTATGAACATTATAAAGAAATGTGTGATGCAGCAGCCATAGATGGTATTCATTTATATAATGTATCTGCTTATCGTAGTTATGAAAGACAAGAATATTTATATAATTATTATACTAAAACAGGAGGGAAAGATTATGCTGATGCAACTTCAGCAAGACCAGGATACTCTGAACATCAAACCGGACTTGCATCTGATATTATAACTTCTGATGAAGATAAGCATTTTGAAAATACTAAAGAGTACGCTTGGCTAATAGCTAATTCTTATAAATATGGTTTTATTTTAAGATATCCAAAAGATAAAGAATATATTACTGGTTATATCTTTGAGCCATGGCATTATCGTTATGTTGGGATAGAGGTAGCTAAATACATTTATGAACATGATATAACTTATGATGAATATTATGCTTACTTTATTGAAAAATAGTCAATAAAAACAGTATATTAAAAGAGAACTTTTTACGGGTTCTCTTTTAATAACTTTAGCTGAAAAAAGTACTAATAGATTATAAAGTCATTTTCAAAATATAAATAATGTGATAAAATAAAAAAGAAAAATAGAAAGAGGCAAATTATGGACAAAAAATTTTTGTTCGGGAAAAAATTAAAAAGTAAAATTTCAATCCAAATATACGTAATAGTAATAATTATGTTATTATTAACAAGTTTAGGAATAACTTATGCCTTTTTTAATGCAAATGATGAATTAAATAGTGAAGCTTTAACAGTAGTCGGTGGCAAAACAGAATGTATAGATATAGATATATCAAGTAGTAAAATAGAATTATCTTATAATTATCCTATAAATGATAGCTTTGCTTTGCAAAATATAAAGCCAGTTGAAATAAATGTAACAAATAAATGCAAAGAAGCACAACAAGCAATAAAATATTCATTAGTATTTTCTACATTAGCAAATAGTGACAAAATACCTATAAAAGATTATCAAATAAAGGCAAAAGTTACACGAAAAGTAAATAATGGAAGTGAAACAGTTATAAAAGATACTGGTTTACTAAATAAAATAAACAAAATAAATTCGGGAAATGTCTATGCATTAATAGATAAAGCTTATAATGAAAATGAAACAACAAGTAAATACGATGTAAGAAATAATTATGTATTAGATGTTAATGAAGTAGCGACAAATACTACTAATACATATAAAGTATATTTATGGGTTGATTATGAAGAAGGAAATATATACTCAGATTTGGGAATAAATACTTTTAATAATAGTACTCAAGGAAAAGAATTTAAAGGAATGTTCAGTATATTAACAAATATAGAAGAAAATGGAGAAGCCTTTCAAAACCAAGTAACTGAATTTGAATATACGGGAAATAAAGAAGATTATCAAACATTTACTCCGACAAAAGATGGTGAATACTTAATTGAATTATGGGGCGCAAGTGGTACTAATGGTAGAAGTAGTGATAGACCAGATACATATGGTAGAGGTGCTTACACGATTGGAAGTATTTACCTTAAAAAGAATGAATCACTTTATGTATATGTAGGTGAAAATATGCAACATGGTGAAGATGGATGTGCTAGTTATGGATTAAGCTTTAATGGTGGTGGCTCTGGTAGTACACCTGGTGGTGGTGCTACTGATGTAAGACTTTTGCCAGGAAAATGGAATATTTTTGATGGATTAAAATCACGGATTATGGTTGCTGCTGGTGGCGGTGGCGGTGTTTATTATTTAGGATCTGTCGCTACTGCTGAAGATGTTAGGGGTGATGGTGGTGCCCTTAATGGTATTGATGCTCATTTTTACTGTAATGGTAGTTTTGATTATAGTGGACATGGAGCAACACAAACAGCTGGCGGAAAACCTGGCACTTTGTTTACTGGTGGAGTAGATCCTTCTGTGTTACCTGAAATGACAGGAAAATTTGGTAGTGGAGGATATGGTAAATTCAATTCAAGTGTTAATGGACCTGATTCAGCTGGTGGTGGCGGTGGTTACTATGGTGGTGGTCATGGTAATCATCCCGGTGGTACTTGGAGTGGTGCAGGTGGTGGTTCTTCATTTATATCAGGATATCCTGGATGTAGAGCAATAAGTGCATCCTCAACTGCTGATAGTATAACGCATTTGGATAGTTCTACTCATTATAGCGGAAAAGTATTTGCTGCACCTGGTATGATTGCTGGCAATTCTCCAATGCCAACTCATGATGGAACAAAAACTATGATTGGAAATACAGGAAATGGCTATGCTAAAATAACATATATGGGATAAATAATAAAAATAGGTAGATTTTTAAAAACAATTTTAAGTTCTTAAAAGATAGAAAATTAGATAGAAAAATTCTATCTTTTTAAATTGCTTAAAATTATAGAAAAGAAATGTGTAAAATCATCAACCTAGAAATTAATTTAAAATAAGTAATATTTCAAAAGATATTGATAGATTATAAAGTCATTTTCAAAATATAAATAACGTGATAAAATAAAAAAGAAAAATAGAAAGAGGCAAATTATGGACGAGAAATTTTTGTTCGGGAAAGAATTTAAGATTAAAATTCCAATTCAAATATATGTAATAGCAATAATTATGTTACTATTAACGAGTTTGGGAATAGCCTATGCCTTTTTTAATGCAAATGATGAATTACATAGTGAAGCTTTAATAGTAGTTGGTGGTAAAACAGATTGTGTAGATGTAGGTATATCTAGTAGTGAATTAGAATTACCATATGATTACCCAATAACTGATAGTAAAGCTTTGGAAAAAATTAAACCTATTGAAGTAAAAGTTACAAATAAATGTGGTGAAGGACAAGAAGATATAAAATATACCTTAACCATGACGACATTAGCAAATAATAATACTGTTAGTCAAATAAAAGATTTTCAAATAAAAACTAAAGTAATGAAACAAATAAATAGTGGAAAAGAAGAAGTATTAAAAGATAGTGGTATTTTAAATAATATAAATAGGATAAATTCAGGGAACGTTTATGCATTACTTAATGATACATTAAGTAAAAATACATTAACAAGTAGTTATCAAACAAGAAATAATTATGTGCTTGATGTAGATAGTATAAAAAGCAATACCACAAATACATATAAAGTATATTTATGGGTAGATTATGAAGAAGGAAATATATATCAAAATTTAGAAATAAATACTTTTAATAATAGTACACAAGGGAAAGAATTTAAAGAGATATTTGGGATATTAACAAATATAGAAGAACAAGGGGAAAAGGTAGAAAAAGAGGTTAACGAATATAAGTATACTGGTGGTGTTCAAACATTTACACCAACTAAAGATGGTGACTATTTAATTGAACTTTGGGGAGCAAGCGGTGGTGATTATAATGACTATTATGGTGGTAAAGGTGCTTATACCGAAGGGATAATACATCTTGCTAAAAATGAATCTATTTATGTATATGTTGGAGAATCTGGTAGTGAATCATCAAAGGAGAAATTTAATGGTGGAGGACCCACTATTGGAGATAATTATGGTTCTACGGGTGGAGGAGCCACTGACATAAGGCTTTTGTCTGGTGAATGGAAAACATTTGATGGATTGAAATCCCGAATAATGGTTGCTGCCGGTGGAGGTGGTGCCAATAATAGGAATCGAAATACGTATTTTTTGAACGAAAATTGGTATTTTGGAGCTGGAAGTGGGGGTTACGGAGGAGCTCTAGTTGGTGGTGATGGTGAATCAAATGATGAAACACATACACATCCTACATCTGGAAAAGCCTATGGGTGGTCTACGGCATACGGAGCATCGCAAACAGAGGGAGGCAAATGGGTTTGGCATATCAATTATTCTGGAGATGATGGATCTAAATATGCTCAACAAGGTAATTTTGGCTATGTCTTAGCTGGACAGTCAGGCGGAGGCGGAGGCTATTATGCTGGAGCAGCCGTTGCCCATAGTGGTGGTAGTGGTGGTTCGTCATTTGTTTCAGGTTACCCAGGATGTAGAGCAATAAACGGATCATCGACCGCAAGTAGTATAACACATTTAGATAGTGCTATTCATTATAGTGGAAAAGTATTTTATGCACCTAATATGATTGCTGGAAATAAAGCAATGCCTGATTATAAGGGAACTGGTACAATGGTAGGTAACACTGGAAGCGGATACGCTAAAATAACTTTTTTAGGATAATAATAAAAAGGAGAGCTTTTTACAGGTTCTCATTTTTAATATGCATTGATTTAAATAGTTAAAAAAGATCAATTCAAAAGTAACTAGTAAAAAGCAATAGTTACAAAAATAGCAATGGGTGTAAAAAATTTTTCGGGGTAAAATAGTAGTTATTGGCTTAAATAGTCAACTACTATTTTTTCTATATCACCCCAATGTCCACTTTCTTGATAACATCTCAATACTATTAAATAGTTAGCACCATCAACACTCCATCTCATACCTGCTTGTTTTAATCTTTGTTGTACTATTATTTTATTAGAACTTTCTATGGCTCCACTTCCTACAAACCAACCTTTATGTTCATAAGTTGAATAATCTATTTTGTCTTTATTATTCTTTAAATAAGTTGGTAGGTTACAAACAGTTGTTGGTACTTTTATATCTTTATATTTCTTTAATTCTTTTTCAATTAATTTATATTCTCTAGAATAACAATATCCTATTATTTTATCTTTAAATCTTTCTACTTTTTTCATATCTTCATTAAAGATAAATTTACCATAATCATATATATTTTCAATTAAATGATATTTATCTAATATTTGTATTGCTTCAGGAAATAGTTCACTTATCATATTTCTAAGCCAAGTTGCTCCATCTGATATAAATACTATATTTTCGTATTTCCAATATTCTAGTTCTACTGCCTTAGCAAATATTAATAATCTAAAAGTTTCAACATTTCCCACATAAGCCACATATTCTTTATGATTGATTTGATTGGCTTTATTTTTTCTTTTATATAAATCATATTCTGAAAATAGTATTCCTAATTTATTTTCTCTCCACGTAGAGCCATTTTCATCTTCTATTCTAGTATTAACTGCTGCACCATCTGATTGCATATATAAAGTACCTTTTTTATTAGCATTATTAATATCTATATTAGCCCGGTTATTCCACATTTTTAAAGCTTTATTATAGTTACAATCAAAAATTATTTTTCCTATAAATTTAGTGATATTCATAACAGTAACATAAGATATATCTATATTATGAACTCTTTTAATTATTTCTTTTGCTCTTTGAAATGATGGTTGATTTTGTCCCCAAAATGCTATTTCTATCATTGCTCTTATTGATACTTTAAATGGTAGTTTATCTATTCCTAAATATTCATCTAAAGGTACTATTAATTTACTTTTTAGATTGTAATCTTCTAAATTTATGTCACTAACTATTTGCAATATTGTTCTTCTTATCTTTATTTTACCTGTTATTAAAACTAAAGTTAGTGTTTCGGTGCCTTTATTCTTAATCTTAATTCCTTTATCATTCCAGTAATCTTTTTTTTACTGATTAAATCTTTCTCATCTATTTTGCTTAGTAATAATTCTTCGATATGAGTGATTAATTCTTCTTTATAGTTTTCTAAATCTTCTAACATTATATCTTCTATCGTACTTATATTTAATTTTCCTTCATTAACAAATGTTGTAAATTTATTTTCTACATTATTATTTTTCATACTTGAGATACACTTCCTATCTTAAGTATAATTTTATCACAATTTCTACATGTTTTACCCCGGAAAATTTTTTACACCCAATAGCAATTTTTTGGTTGCATTTCATATAATTATTGTGTTATAATGATATTCGTATGACTGCGGAGATATGCGAGGTTGCTGATACACTAGGGTAAGTTGGTAAATATTATTCTAGCAATTAGGGAATTCGTGTGGAGCAAGCCTATACTAGATATAGACGAAAGGAGGACATGTAAATGTCAAATAAAGTTAGAATCAATTTAAAAGCATATGATCATAGATTACTTGATGTTGCTGCTTCTAAAATTGTTGAAACTGTAAAAAGAACAGGTGGGGAAGTTTCTGGACCAGTACCTCTTCCAACAGAGATTGAGAAGTTTACGGTTTTAAGAGCTGTTCACAAATATAAAGATAGTCGTGAACAATTTGAAAGAAGAACTCACAAAAGACTTGTGGATATTAAAAACCCAAGTAAAGAAACCATTGATGCATTAAGTCATTTAGATTTACCAAGTGGCGTTGACATCGATATAAAAACATTTAAATAATAAAGAAAGGAAAAAGAAAAATGAAAGGAATCTTAGGACGCAAAGTTGGAATGACTCAAGTATTTACCAAAGATGGTAAATTAATTCCTGTTACTGTTGTATCTTGCGAACCAAATACTGTTATGCAAGTTAAGACAGTTGAAAAAGACGGATACAACGCTATTCAACTTGGCGTAATTGAAAAAAAGGAAAGTCGTGCCAATAAAGCAGAAATTGGACATGCAAAAAAAGCAAATACTACACCTAAGCGCTTCTTAAAGGAAATCAGAGATGTAGATGCTACTTATAATGTTGGAGATAAAATAGGGGCTGACATATTTAGTACTGGTGAAATTGTTGATGTAACTGGTACTTCAAAAGGTAAAGGTACTGAAGGCGTTATCAAACGTTTCAACCAATCTCGTGGACCAATGGGACATGGATCACATTATCATAGAAAACCAGGTTCACTTGGTACAATGCTTCCAAAAAGAGTATTAAAGGGTAAGAAATTACCTGGTCATATGGGAGTTGAAACTGTAACAATTCAAAATCTTGAAATTGTTGAAGTCAATACAACTGATAATTATATTTTAGTTAGTGGCAATATTCCAGGTGCAAAAAATTCTTTAGTTTATATTAAATCTGCTATTAAAAATTCAAGAAAGGCATCCCCAAAAGAACTTATGACTTACGAAAGTGAAGTTGCAAGTGAAAATGTAGATGTTCAAGAAGAAGTAAATGAAACAGTTGTTGATGAAGTAGTAGAAGATGCTACTGAAGAAGTAGCTGGGACTTCAAATGCTCCAGCAGAAGAGGCAACTGAAGAAGTTCAAGAAGAAACTAAAGAAGAAAATCCAGTAGCGGATCCTGAGGCTAATAATTAGTCTAGAAAGGAAAAACAGATTATGAAGATAAGTGTTAAAAATATAAAAGGGGAAGATGTTAAAGAATTAACCCTTAATAATGATATTTGGAATATTGAAGTTAATGATGATGCATTAAAGAAAATGATTAGATTACAACTTGATAGTATGCGTCAAGGAACAAGAAAAACAAAATCAAGAGCTGAAGTATCTGGTGGTGGTAAAAAACCATGGAAACAAAAAGGTACAGGACGTGCTCGTCAAGGTAGTATCCGTGCTACTCAATGGCGTGGTGGCGGTATAGCTTTTGGTGTTGATAATCGCGATTATACATTTAAAATTAATCGTAAAGAAAGAGCTTTAGCTATCAAAACAGCTTTAACTTATAAAGCTAAAGAAAAAGCTTTAATTGTTGTTGATGATCTTAAATTTAATTCTTTAAAAACAAAAGAAGCTACTAGTATGTTAGAATCTTTAAAACTTGCTGGTAAAACTATTTTTGTTACTAAAGATGAAAATGAAAATTTATATATGGCAACAAGAAATTTAGGAAATGTCCTAGTATTAATGTCTTCTGAATTAAACTGCTATGATATAGTAAATGCTGATAATTTAGTAGTTACAGAAGATGCACTTAAAGAAATCGAGGAGGTGCTTAAATAATGAAACATTATAGTGATATTATTTATTCACCAGTTATTACAGAAAAAAGCATGGCAGAAAGAAAAAATGGTGTTTATACATTTAAAGTAGCTAAAAGCGCTACTAAAGATGAAATCAAAGCTGCTATTGAAGAAGCTTTTAAAGTAGATGTAACAAGTGTTAATACACTTAATACAAAAACTAAAAGACGTAGAGTAGGCAGATATGAAGGAACAACTAAAGCTTATAAAAAAGCTATTGTTACTTTAAAATCTGGTTCTACCATAGATTTATAGGAGGATTAAATAATGGCAATAAAACATTTTAGACCTACTACTAATGGACGTAGAGGAATGAGTACGTTAAGTAATGAAGAAATTACAACAAATAATGATCCTACTAAATCTTTAGTTGTTAAGGTTAATAAAACTGGTGGAAGAAATAACCAAGGTAAAATGACTGTTCGTCACATTGGTGGTGGACATACTAAAAAATACCGTGTTATTGATTATAAAAGAAATAAAGTTGGGGTTACAGGAAGAGTTGCTACTATTGAATACGATCCTAACCGTAATGCTAACATAGCATTAATTAATTACCGTGATGGTGAAAAGAAATATATCATTGCTCCTAATGGTTTAAAAGTTGGAATGATTATTGAAAATGGTGAAGGTGCCGATATTAAAGTTGGTAATGCCCTACCACTTCAAAACATTCCTGTTGGTACAATGGTTCATTGTATAGAACTTAAACCAGGTAAAGGTGCCGAGTTATGTAGAGCTGCTGGAGCTTCTGCGCAAATTCTTGGCCGTGATGGTAAATATGTTATTGTTCGTTTAACTTCTGGTGAAACAAGAAAAATCTTAGGTGTCTGCATTGCTACCGTTGGAGTTGTTGGTAATGAAGATGCTAACCTAGTTAATTTAGGTAAAGCTGGAAGAAAAAGACATATGGGTATAAGACCTACTAACCGTGGTAGTGTAATGAACCCTAATGATCACCCACATGGTGGTGGTGAAGGTAGAGCACCTGTTGGACGTAAGAGTCCTATGACTCCTTGGGGTAAACCAGCCCTTGGTCATAAAACTCGTAAATCTAAAAAAGCTTCTGAAAAACTTATTATTAGTAGGAAGAGTAAATAGGAGGATAATATGGCAAGAAGTTTAAAAAAAGGACCTTATGTTGAAGAATCATTATTAAAGAAGGTTCAAAATTTAAATAAAGAAAATAAGAAAACAGTTATTAAAACTTGGTCAAGAAGAAGTACAATTTATCCTGATTTTGTAGGACATACTTTAGCCATTCATAATGGTAAAGAATTTATTCCAGTTTATATAACTGAAGAAATGGTTGGCCATAAACTAGGAGAGTTTTCACAAACTCGTAAGTTTACTGGACATGCTGGTGGAGGTAATAAATAATGGAAGCTTACGCAATACATAAAGGCGCTATTATTAAACCACGTCTTGCACGTATGACTATGGATTTAGTTAGAGGCAAAGATGTTAAAAGTGCTAGAAATATACTTGAAACCACAAATACTAAAGCTAGTAGAATGATACTAAAAGTATTAAATTCTGCTGTTGCTAATGCTGTTAATAATAACGGTATGAATGAAAATGATTTAGTTATTAAAGAATGTTTTGTTAATCCAGGAAGAGTTTTAAAAAGAATCCAATTTGCATCACGTGGAAATGTTGACAGACATGATAAAAGAACTAGTCATATTAAAGTAGTTGTTACTGATGGTAAAATGGAAGGAGATGCTAAATAATGGGACAAAAAGTTAATCCAATCGGATATCGTTTAGGTGTTAATAAAGATTGTGATTCACGTTGGTATAGTAAAAAAGACTATGCTACTAATGTTAATAAAGATATTAAAATTCGTGAATATATTTTAACTAGTCTTAAAGATGCATCTATCGCTTCTGTTATTATTGAAAGAAAGAATAAAAAGGTTGAAGTTACAATTAGAACTGCCAAACCTGGTGTAATTATTGGCCGTGGTGGCGAAGATATTGAAAAACTTCGGAAAAAAGTTTCTTCTTTAGTTAATGAAGAAGTATTCATTAATATAGTTGAAGAAAAAAATCCTAATTTAAATGCTAAATTAGTTGCTGATAATATTGCGATGCAAATCGAAAATAGAGCTCCATTTAGAGCAGCTCAAAAAAGAGCAATTAGAGATACAATGAAAGCTGGAGCTAAAGGAATTAAAACTTTAGTAAGTGGAAGACTTAATGGTGTAGAAATGGCTCGTAGTGAAGGTTATACTGAAGGTACTGTTCCTCTACATACTATCCGTGCTGATATTGATTATGCTAAAAGTGAAGCTAATACAACTTATGGTAAAATTGGGGTAAAAGTATGGATCTATAAAGATGAAATTTTACCTGCTAAAAAAAGTGTTAAAAAGGAGGCGACTTTAGATGTTAATGCCAAAGAGAACTAAATATAGAAAGTCGCACAGATTAACATATGATGGTCATGCTAAAGGAAATACTACTCTAACTCAAGGAGAATATGGCCTTGTAGCTTTAGAAGGTGCTTGGGTATCTGCTCGTCAAATCGAAGCAGCTCGTATAGCAATGACTCGTTATATGAAACGTGGTGGTAAAGTATTTATTAATATTTTCCCACATCTACCTTTAACAATGAAACCTCTTGAAACTCGTCAAGGAAAAGGTAAAGGTGACGTAGAACAATATGTTGCTGTTGTTAAAAAAGGTAAAATTATGTTTGAAATTACAGATGTTGATGAAGCAACAGCTAGAGAAGCATTACGTCTTGCTTCATATAAACTTCCAATCAAATGTAAATTTATTAAAAAGGATGGTGAATAATAGTGGATATTAAAGATATTAGAAAATTATCTGATGCTGATTTAAAGAAAAAGATAAAAGAAACTAAAGATGAATTATTCACAAAAAGAATGCAACAAGCAAATGGTACTTTAGATAAACCAGTTGTTTTAAGAGAACTTAGAAGAAATGTTGCAAAAATGAAAACTGTTCTTAGAGAAAGAGAAATGGAGGGTGCGTCTAAATAATGGCTAAAAGAGTTCAAGAATTAGTTGGTAAAGTAGTAAGTGATAAAAATGATAAGACTATAACTGTTTTAGTCGAAACTTACAAACGTCATCCACTATATAATAAACGTGTTAAATATTCTAAAAAATATCATGCACATGATGAAGAAAATAAAGCAAAATTAGGAGATACAGTTAGAATAAGACTTACAAAACCAATATCTAAATTAAAAAAATATGAATTAGTTGAAGTCTTAGAAAAAGCTGTAGTACTTTAGGAGGTAAGCTATGGTTCAAGAAGAAACAAGATTAAAAGTTGCTGATAATACTGGTGCTCGTGAACTTTTAGTAATTAAAGTTATGGGCGGTAGCCGTGTTAAAAGTGGAAACATTGGTGATGTTGTTGTTGGAACAGTTAAAAAAGCTATTCCTAATAGTAATATGCCTAAAGGAAAAGTCGTAAAAGCAGTTATTGTTAGAACTGTTGAAGGCGTTAGAAGAGAAGATGGCTCTTATATCAAATTTGATGATAATGCTTGCGTTCTTATTAAAGATGATAAATCACCAATCGGAACAAGAGTATTAGGTCCAGTTGCTAGAGAATTAAGAGAAAAAGATTATATGAAGATCGTTTCTTTAGCACCTGAGGTTTTATAGGAGGAAATATGAAAATTAAAGTAAATGATAATGTCAAAGTTATTGCTGGTGAAGATAAAGGAAAAACCGGCAAAGTATTAAAAACTTTAAAATCTTCCAATAAAGTTGTTGTTGAAGGTGTAAATATTTCCAAAAGACATACAAAGCCTAGAACAACCAATGAACAAGGTGGAATTTTTGAAATAGAAATGCCTATTCATGTATCAAATGTTAAATTAGTTGATAAAAAGGCCACTCCTAAAAAAGATGTTAAAAAAGTAAAAGAAACAAAAGTTGAAACAGCTGAAGAAAAACCAAAAAAGACAACAAAGAAAGCTAGTAAGTAGGTGAGTTATGAGTAATTTTAAAGAATTATATGAATCAAAAATTAAAAAAGATTTAATGCAAGAATTAAATTATAAGAGTATTATGCAAGTACCTCGTTTAGAAAAAATAGTTATCAACATGGGTGTTGGTGAAGGTAGTCATGATGCTAAATTTATTGAAGCTGCTGTTAAAGATCTAGAACTTATCGCTGGACAAAAAGCAGTTGTTACAAGTGCTCGTAAATCAATCGCTGGTTTTAAATTAAGAGAAGGTCAACCTGTTGGGGTTAAAGTAACATTACGTGGTGAAAATATGTACAATTTTATGGAAAAACTAATTAAAGTATCTCTACCAAGAGTAAGAGATTTCCGTGGTGTATCTGCTCATGCTTTTGATGGCAAAGGAAATTATACTTTAGGGGTTAAAGAACAATTAATTTTCCCAGAAATTGAATATGATAATGTTTATAAAATTAGAGGTATGGATATTGTCTTCGTTACTACTGCTAAAAGTGATAAAGAAGCTTATGCATTACTTAAGGCATTTGGAATGCCATTTAAAGGTTAGGAGTTATTTATGGCTAAAACAAGTTTAAAAGTAAAAAATAGAAGAAAACAAAAATTTTCGACAAGAGAATATACAAGATGTGAAAGATGTGGAAGACCTCATGCAGTCTTAAGCAAATTTAAATTATGTCGTATTTGTTTTAGAGAACTTGCTAACGAAGGAAAACTTCCTGGCGTAAAGAAATCTAGTTGGTAGAAGGAGGAACTAAAAAATGTTTGTACAAGATAAAATAGCAGATATGTTAACACGTATTCGTAATGCTAATATCATGAGATATCCAACTGTTTGTGTTGTTGGAACTAAAATGACATTAGGTATTGCAGAAATTTTAAAACGTGAAGGATATATCGAAGATTTTAATTATGAAAAAACTACTAAAGGTGATAATTTAACAATAACACTTAAATATGGTGCTAGAAAAGAAAGAGTTATTACTGGTCTTAGAAGAATTAGTAAATCCGGTTTAAGAGTATATGCTAAAGCTAATGAAGTTCCTCGCGTTCTTAATGGTTTAGGTATTGCAATTATCTCAACTTCTAAAGGTTTAATGACTGATAAAGAAGCAAGAGAAGCTAAGTTAGGAGGCGAAGTCCTTGCCTATATTTGGTAAGTAATTATGAGTAGAATTGGTGAAAGAAAATTAACTATACCTGAAGGTGTTACTGTAGAAATTGAAAATAATAATATAACAGTTAAAGGTAGTAAAGGTGAACTTAAATATACTTTTAGTAATCTAATTGATGTAAGACAAGAAGATAACACAATAGTTACCAAACAAATAAACGCATCTAAAGAAGCTAATATGATTCAAGGAACAACAAATTCCTTAATCAAAAGTATGTTAGATGGTGTTTCAAAAGGTTTTGAAAAAGGTCTAGAAGCTGTTGGGGTTGGTTATAGATTTAATGTTCAAGGCAAAAAAGTAGTTATTAGTGCAGGATATAGTCATCCTGTTGAAATTGAAGTACCTGAAGGACTTAGTGCAGAACTTGTTTCCAATACTGAACTTACTATTAAAGGTATTGATAAACAAAGAGTTACAGAATTTGCTGCAAATATTAGAAAAGTAAGAAGTCCAGAACCTTATAAAGGAAAAGGTATTCGTTATAAAGGCGAATATGTTCGTCGTAAAGAAGGAAAGAAAGCGGCTTAAGGAGGTAAATTATGATAAAAAAAGAATCAAGAAACGCAATGCGTGAAATAAGACATAAAAGAATCAGAAAAAATTTAAGCGGCACTAAAGAAATGCCAAGACTTAATGTTTTCCGTTCAAATTCAGAAATTTATGCTCAAGTAATTGATGACACAACAGGTCATACTCTTGTATCATCTTCTAGCCGTGAGTTAAAACTTGCAAATGGTGGTAACATTGAAGCTGCTAAAGCAGTTGGTAAAGATGTTGCTCAAAAATGTAAGAAAGCAAAAATTAATAAAGTAGTATTCGATCGTGGCGGTTACCTATATCATGGTCGTGTAAGTGCTCTAGCGGATGCTGCTAGAGAAGCAGGATTAGAGATATAAGGAGGATGTTATGGATAAGAAGATTGTTAATAGAAAAAATAATGATGTCAAGAAAAATTTATTAGAAGAAAAAGTTATATCTATATCAAAGGTAACAAAAGTTACTAAAGGTGGTAGACATTTTCGTTTCAAAGCTGATGTAGCTGTTGGTAATAGAAAAGGTTTAATTGGCATTGGTACAGGAAAAGCTAATGAAGTTTCTGAAGCAATTAAAAAAGCTATCCAAGCTGCAAATAAAAATGTTATTAAAATAGCTTTGATAGATAATCGTACTATTCCTCATGAAATAACGGGTAAAGTTGGAAGAAGTGTTGTTCTTCTTAAACCTGCTAAAGAAGGTCGTGGAATCATCGCCGGTGGTGCTGCAAGAGCAGTTTTAGAACTTGCTGGTGTTAAAGATATTGTTGCTAAAAGTTTAGGAGCTAATACTCAAATTAATGTTGCTAAAGCAACTTTAGAAGGCTTACAAGCTCAAAGAACTCCAGAACATATTGCAGAACTTCGTGGCAAAAAGGTGGAGGAATTATAATATGAGATTAGAAAATTTACCAAAATCTAAAGAAACTAAAGGAATAAAAAGAGTAGGCCGTGGACCAGGAAGTGGAATGGGTAAAACATCAACTCGTGGTGAAAAAGGTCAAAAAGCTAGAAGTGGTGCATCTATTTCAGCATGGTTCCAAGGTGGTCAATCTCCATTATATAGAAGAGTACCTAAAAGAGGATTTAATAATAAAAACTTCAGATGTGAATATGCTACAATTAATTTAAATGCTTTAAATAATTTCTTCAAAGACGGAGATGTTGTTACTCCTGAAGTATTAAAAGAAAGAGGAATAATTAAAGACGCCCTATGTGGAATTAAGGTATTAGCTACTGGTGAATTAGATAAAAAATTAACCGTTAAAGCTCATAGATTTTCAAGTAAGGCTGTAACAAAAATAGAAAAAGCCGGCGGTAAAGCAGAGGTGATCTAGATGTTTCGTGGGTTTTCCCAAATATTTTCTAAATCAAATAAAGATTTAAGAAAAAGAATTTATTTTACCCTATTCTGTTTAGGCTTATTCTGTTTAGGAACAACAATTACTGTTCCTTGGGTAGATGGTGTTATTGAAGGGCTAGGAGCTTTAGAAATATTCAACCTAATGAGTGGTGGCGGACTTGAAAATGTTTCAATATTCGCTTTAGGAGTTTCTCCTTACATTACGGCATCTATTATTACGCAATTACTACAAATGGATATTATCCCTTATTTTAGCGAATTAAAAGATGAAGGCTATACGGGAAGACAAAAAATTAATAAAATTACTCGTTATCTAGCTATTATCTTTGCTTTTGCTCAAAGTTATGCTTTATGTATTATGTATAATAAAACATTAGGGTTAAATGCTATGGAAATGGTTGCAACATCACTTGTAATGACAGCTGGTACTGCATTCTGTTTGTGGTTAGGTGATGAAATTACTAGAAAAGGGATTGGTAATGGTACATCTATGTTAATTCTAGCAGGTATTTTATTTAGAATGCCAAGTATCTTTATCAATGCTTATAATGGTTTCAATATTCCAATGTTTATTCTATTTGTTATTGTTTATATTTTAGTTTTAGTTGGTATCATTTATATTGAACTAGCTGAAAGAAGAATCCCTATACAATATTCTAATAGAACTAATAGTGCTTATGGTGCTGAACAAAGCTATTTACCAATTAAACTTAATTCAGCTGGTGTTATTCCTGTCATATTTGCACAAATAGTTTTAACAATTCCATCCACTATTGCTGCTTTATTTAAAAGTGAAGCTGCAACTAGCTTTATGAATAAATGGATTGTTCCAACATCAAATACCGGAATGTTATTATACTTAATATTAATCTTCTTCTTTGGTTATTTTTACACATTTATGATGATGAATCCTGATGAAATGAGTAAGAATTTAAATGAAAGAGGAGGATACATTCCAGGTGTTCGTCCTGGTAATGATACATCAAAATTTATTGGTAATTCCATTGGTAAGTTAACGATTGTCGGAAGTATCTTCTTAATGATAATTGCTATATTACCAACATTAGTTGCCAAATTCTCAACTTTAGGTTCTGCGATATCAATCGGTGGAACAGGAATTTTAATTGTAGTTGGGGTTGCGATTGAAACTTATAAACAAATTGAAAGCAGTTTACTTGCTAGAAGTTATAAAGAAAAAAGGAGAAAATTAAGATAATGAAAAGTGTGATTTTTATTGCTCCTCCTGCCAGTGGTAAGGGAACACAAAGTTCTTATTTAGAAAAAATGGGATATACTCATATTTCAGCTGGTGATTTGTTAAGAGAAGAAATTACTAAACAAACAACTATTGGTTTAGAAATAAAAGATATTATAGCCAGTGGTAAATTAGTTAATGATGATATAGTACATAATCTTATTAAGAATAAGTTAATTAATGTTAGTAAACCATTTATATTAGATGGTTATCCTAGAACTATATATCAAGCTAATTTATTAGATGATTTGTTTAATGATTTAAATATTAATGATTATGAAGTTATCTATTTAGATATTACTTTAGAAGAAGCATTAAAAAGATCACTTGGACGTCTTACATGTTCTTGTGGGGCTTCATATAATAAATATGATGAATTATTAAAACCTCACAATCCAGGTATTTGTGATAAATGTGGAAAACCTTTAATAACTAGAGATGATGATAATGAAGCTTCATTTAAAGTTAGGTTTGAAACATTTAAAGAAAATACCGAACCAATCAAAAAATATTATGAATCAAAAAATAAACTACATATCATTTCTTCAATGGATGATAGTTTAAAAATTGCAGATAAAGTTAAGGAAATTTTAAAATGATTAGTATAAAAAGTGATAGAGAAATTGAATTAATGAAACATGCTGGGCATATCAATTATTTGACTCATCTAGAAGTAGCAAAGCATTTAAAAGTAGGAATAACTACTAAAGAATTAAATGATATTGCTCACAAATTTATTTTAGAGAATGATTGTAAACCTTCATTTTTAAATTTTGAAGGTTACCCAGCAAGTATCTGTATATCTATAAACGATGAAGTGGTACATGGAATTCCTGGAAAGCGAAAAATTAAAGATGGGGATGCTGTATCAGTAGATATCGGAGTAGAATATAAAGGATATCATTCTGATTCCGCTAATACTTATATTGTTGGTAAAACAACTAAAGAAGTAGAGGAATTAGTAGAAAACACCAAAAAATCTCTTTATGAAGGCTTGAGTGCAATTAAATCTGGTGCTAAAATAAGTGATATCGGAAGCAAAATTGAAAATTTTGCCAAGAAATGCAATTTAGGCGTTGTAAGAGAGCTAGTAGGTCATGGCGTTGGGACAAGTGTTCATGAAGATCCAGATGTTCCTAATTACTATACTAAAGATACGCATATCTTAAAAGAAGGTATGGTAATTGCGGTTGAGCCGATGTTAAATTTAGGAACAAGACACATTTATTTAGAAGATGATGATTGGACAATTAGAACAGAAGATGGACTTCCTAGTGCCCATTTTGAACATACAGTATTAGTTACTAAAGATGGATATGTTATATTAACGGGAGAGTGAGAAATTTGGCAGATTCCAAAAAAAATAACAAAATAAAAAGTGTTGCAGAATCAAAAAAGAATGATAAAATAGAGGTCGAAGGCAAGGTCATTGAAGAATTAAAGGGTTCCGATTATTTAGTTGAACTTCCTAATGGCCACACTGTAAAAGCCTACGTTTCTGGTAAAATGCGCATTAATATGATACGTGTTTTACCGGGTGATACCGTTACAGTGCAATTATCGCCTTACGATTTAACACGTGGGATTATAACATGGAATAAAAGATAGGAGAGTATATTTATGAAAGTTAGACCATCAGTCAAAAAAATATGCAAAAAATGTAAAATAATTAGAAGAAATGGAAAAGTTATGGTTATTTGTGATAACCCTAAACATAAACAAGTACAAGGTTAGGAGGATATTTGAATGGCAAGAATTAAAAATATTGATTTACCAGGTGAAAAACATACTTGTATTGGCCTTACGGCAATCTATGGTATAGGTCGTCCTTTAGCAAAAACAATTTGTAAGGATGCTGGTGTTGATGAAACTAAAAAAATTAAAGATTTAACTGAAGATGAAATTACAGCTTTAAGAAAAGAAGTTGATAAATATCCAGTTGAAGGTGACTTACGTCGTGATGTTCAAATGAGCATTAAAAACAAAATGGAAATAAATTGTTATGAAGGTATTAGACACAAAAAAGGTTTACCTGTAAGAGGACAAAGAACAAGTAGAAATGCAAGAACTCGTAAAGGTAGAGGAAAAGTTGTTGCTAATAAGAAAAAAGTAGGAAAGTAGGGGACTATAAATGGCTTATAATAGAAGAAAAAGAAAAGTTAAGAAGAATATACCAGAAGCTGAAGCTCATATTCATGCAACTTATAACAATACAATAGTTACTATTTCTGATAAAGATGGTAATGCGATAAGTTGGTCAAGTGCTGGCAGAATTGGTTATTTAGGAAGTAAAAAGAAAACTCCTTATGCTGCAGGTCTTACAGCTGAAGCTGCCGCTGCTACTGCGATTGAACAAGGTGTTAAAAAAGTTGATGTTTATGTTAAAGGTTTAGGCCCTGGTAGAGAAAACGCAATTCGTTCACTTCAAAGTGCTGGACTTGAAATTACAAGTATTGTTGATGAAACTCCAGTACCTCATAATGGATGTCGTCCACCAAAAAGACCTAGAAATTAGTGTAAAAGAAAGGGATATTGTATGATGATAAGATTTGAAAAACCAGAATACAAAATTACTGAATACAACGAGTCAAGTCATTTTGCTAGATTTGAAATGGAACCTTTAGAAAGAGGTTTTGGTACTACTATTGGTAACGCTCTACGTCGAGTATTACTATCTAGTTTACCAGGAAGTGCTGTTACTAGCATTAAAATTGATGGTGTATTACATGAATTTCAAAAAATTGACGGAGTAGTTGAAGATGTAACTAGTATTGTACTAGCAATTAAAAGTTTAGTCGTTAAAAATCATACTAATGAAGTTAAAACTCTTCATTTACATGCTAATACAGAAGGACCTGTTACAGCTAGTATGATTGATAAAGATCCTGATGTAGATGTAATCAATGGTGATTTAGTTATTTGTAACCTTGAAAAAGGTGGCGAGATCAATATTGAAATGACTGTTAAAAATGGTCGTGGTTATGTTGATGCTAAAGAGAACAAAAAGATGATTGATGATTTAAAAGTTGGAACTATTGCTATTGATTCAGCTTATTCACCTATTGAGCTTGTTAAATATGAAGTTGTTGATACTCGTGTCGGTCAAAATGAAAATTATGATAAACTAATCATGGAAATTACAACTAATGGTAGTATGAGTCCAGAAGAAGCTTTAGCTTTAGCTGGTAAAATATTAGTAGAACATTTTAGTATTATTACTGATTTAAATTCAATTAGTGATTTCTCTGGATTAATGCAAGAGAAGAAAGTAGATACCATTACTAAAACACTTGAAACACCTATTGAAGAAGTTGAATTTAGTGTCAGAGCTTATAACTGTTTAAAAAGAGCTGGTATTCATACTGTTCAAGATTTAGTTGATAAAAGAGAAGTAGAAGTTACTAAAATTAGAAATTTAGGTAAGAAAAGTCTTAAAGAAGTTCTTGATAAAGTTGCTGATTTAGGCTTAACATTTAAGGAGTAATATTATGGCATATAGAAAATTAGGAAGAGAAACAAGAATTAGAAGAAGCATTTTAGCAGGACTTACTAAAGATGTTATAATGCATGAAAGTGTTGTTACAACTGAAGCAAGAGCTAAAGAAGTAAGAAAATTTGTTGATAAAATGATTACTTATGGTAAAAGAGGTACATTAGTATCTCGTCGTAAAGCTTTAGCATTCTTACATAATGATTCAGATGTTATTAACAAAGTTTTCAATGAATTAGCTAAAAAGTATGAAAATCGTAATGGTGGTTATACTAGATTAATTAAACTTAATGAACGCCAAGGCGACGATGCTTTACAAGTTAGAATTGAATTAGTTTAAAAGTAGAAACTGTTATAGATAATTTTATAACAGTTTTTGTTTGAAAAAAATATTGTTTTTTAAAAATAATTTTAGTATACTTAATTTAAAGTAGAGTGAGCATAATGGAGTTAAGATTTAGTGATGATAAAAATAATACTTTTGTCGTTAATAGTGATAACTATGAAATGTATAAAATTATTGATGGCAAAAGAGAATTAGTAAGTATTGAAGAAAGAAATTTTGTTTTTGGTGAAATCAATAAAATGCAAGATATCAGTTTAAATAGACCAAAAACTTATGAAGATTTTTTAAATCTTTTAAAAGAAATGATTAAAAAGGGAAGTATTTTAAATTATGATACTTTGAATAATTTTGTTAAAAGTTGCAATTTAAATGAAGAAGAAAAACAAAAGTTATTAGCCTTTGGGTTAGGGGAATTGCAAATTCAAAATGTTATAGATCTTAAAAATAGAATAATGGAAAATTTAGAGCAAAATAAAAAGCCTAATTTAAATGCCATAATTAATTTTAGTGTTATAGATAATTCGATTGGTCCTAGATATTGTGAAATATCTTTAAAATATCAAGATGAAGTTAATACTTATGATCATATTAAAGAACATTTAGTTTATAATGAAAATTTAGAAAAAGAATTAATTGAGCCGATTGTTCTAGAAGTAGCAAGAAGAAGTCAAATTAAAATGCATTATGCTGAAAGAATAAATGATCCTGTTAATAAAAGAGGTAATTTCCGTTTAGGAACAGAAGAAAAGACTTTTTTAGGAGTTAATAATATCGATTATGAATACGCGATGGAGTTAAATGATCGTTGTGAAGATATTGTTAAAGAGATGCCGATTGAAGATAAAGAAGAACGTAGTGAAGCCATCTCTTCCGATCAAGGAAAAGAATATGGCTATCAAAATGATTATCAAGATAATATTATAACTCAAGATGGAGTAGTTTATACCGTAGATGGTGAGTATTTAGGTTATATTAATGAAATGGGTGAAATTGTTAGAACAGATCAAAGTTTAGAACAAGATAAAGGTAAAGGACGTATTTTAGATCGTAAAGGACTATCTAATTCTATTATCATTTTTGCTATTACATCTTTAATAAGTGGTTTAATAATTCTTTTAGAAATATACTTATTAAAATAATTTTAAGAAAGATAAAAATTCTTTCTTTTTTTCTACCCTAAATATGTTTTATATGTTAAAATATTAATACGTGGAAATGTAGTAAGAGGTGTGTTATGGCAAAAGTTATTTCATTAGTAAATCAAAAAGGGGGAGTTGGCAAAACAACTACAAGTATTAATCTAGCGGCAGCTTTAGGTAAAGAAGATAAGCGAGTTTTATTAATTGATTTAGACCCACAAAGTAATGCCACAACTGGGTTAGGTTTAAATTCCAATGATTTTGAGTATGACATTTATGATGTATTAACAGGTAAATGTAAGATTAGTGAAGCAATTAGAAAAACAGGTTTTGATAATTTAGCTATTATTCCATCTACTTTAAATTTAGTAGGAATTGATGTGGAATTTGTTAAAAAAATGTTAGAAGAACAAAATTTTCATCAAAATGAACAACTTCGTAGTGCGATTAGTGAAATTAGAAATGCCTTTGATTTTATTATTATAGATTGTCAACCATCACTTGGTTTTGGGACAATGAATGCTTTAGTAGCAAGTGATTCGGTAATTATTCCTGTTCAATGTGAGTTCTATGCTTTAGATGGTATTACTCAATTACTAAATACTATTATAATGGTTCAATCAGGATTAAATCCATCTTTAGCTATTGAAGGTGTTTTGTTAACAATGCTTGATGGAAGAACAAATATTGGTTTAGAAGTAATTGAAGAAATTAGAAAATATTTTAAAGATAAAGTATTTAATACTATTATTCCAAGATTAGTTAGATTAGTTGAAGCTCCAAGCCATGGTAAACCTATTAATGAATATGATCCAACTAGCAGAGCCACCGAAGCATATCATAATTTAGCTTTAGAAGTTATAGAAAGAAATAGTTAGAAAGGCGTGATTTAATGGAACCCAAGAAAAAAGCTTTAGGGAAAGGATTAGAGCAATTATTTGCTAATAATGTCATTGATTTTGATAATTTTGAAAAAGAAATTGTTGAAGATAATAAAAATGATGTTGTGGAAATTAATTTAGATGAAATTAGAAGTAATCCTCATCAACCTAGAAAAACATTTAATGAAGAAACATTACATGAACTAGCTACATCAATTAAAGAATATGGTGTCATTGAACCAATAATTGTTAAAAAAAGTATTAAAGGTTATGAATTAGTAGCGGGTGAAAGACGTTGCAAAGCTGCTAAAATAGCGGGTAAAGATAAAATACCAGCAATTATTAAAGACTTTACTGATGAAGAAATGATGGAAATAGCTTTAATTGAAAATATTCAAAGAGAAGATTTAAATCCAATCGATGAAGCTAAAAGTGTTTTAAATATTATTAAATTAAGAGGAATTACGCAAGAAGAATTTGCCATTAAATTTGGTAAAAGTCGTAGTTATGTAACTAATTTATTGGGACTTTTAAATTTACCAGAAAAAATTCAACAAATGGTTATAAATAAAGAAATTTCAGCATCCCATGCTAGAGTTTTATCTAAATTAGATAATCCTTTACAAATTGATGAATTATCTAAAAGAATAGTTAAGGAAAGACTTAATGTAAGAGAACTTGAAAAAATAGTTAATAATGAAGATGTTACTAAAAGAACACCTATTTTAAAAAGTCGTAACCCTATAAATAAAAAATATCAAATGTATGAAAATGTTATTAGTGATAAAATAGGAAATAAAGTAAAAATAAATAATAATAAATTAGAAATTACTTTTGATTCAGAAAAAGATTTAGAAAGAATAATGGAAATATTTAATATTACCATTAGTGAGGAATAGTATGGATAAAAAATTTTCTCTTAATGATATAGTTATAATGAGAAAAAACCATGCTTGTGGCACTAATGAATGGACTATTACAAGAGTGGGAGTAGATATTAAAATTAAATGTAATCATTGTGGTAGAGAAATAATGATGGATCGATTAGAATTTCAAAAAAAATTAAAGAAGGTGCTTAATAATGAAGAAAAAGGGAATGAAGAATAAAAAACCTCTACATCCATTAATGGTATATGTACTTTTTATTGTTATTACCGTTTTATTAAGTGGAGTGTTAAACTTACTTGATATTCAAAGTACATTTTATAAAGTTAATTTAACATCTTTAGAATTAATACCAGTTACGGAAGTTGTAAAATCTTTATTTAGTTTTAGTGGAATAAAATATATTTTTACTTCTACTGTAGCTAATTTTGCTAATTTTACCGTTTTATCTAATTTAATTATCTTATTAATGGGGATAAGTATTATGGATAAAAGTGGTTTTTTACAAACTGCTATAACTTTAACTACTAAAAAATTAAAGAAAAAAACTGTTACTTATTTCTTTGTCTTAATTTGTATATTAGCTAGTGTTTTTGGCAATTTATCATATTTGATTTTTATTCCTCTTGGAGCTTTATTATTCTATTATGGAAAAAGAAATCCAGCGATTGGTATTATTTCTTCTTTTGCGGCCCTTTCTTGTGGTAGTGCCATCAATGTTTTTTTCACTTCATCTGATTCTGAACTTTTAAATTATACTTTAGATGCTATACATACTTTAAAAAGTGGTTATGAAATTAAAACAACAGCCTTTTTAATTATTATGTTAGTTGCGGTATTATTAATATCTTATATCATAACTATTGTTACCGAAAATATTATAGCTAAAAAATTACCTAAATATGAATTTAGTGAAAGTGAACTTGAAGAAGATATTGTAACTAAAGATGAAAAGAAAGGTATGATTTATGCTTGTACTAGTGCTTTTATTTATTTAATTATCTTTATTTATAGTATTATCCCTAATTTACCATTAAGTGGGGCTTTACTTGATAATAGCGAAATAAGATATATAGATAAATTATTTAGTGTTAATTCCTTCTTTAGTAATGGCTTTGTTTTTGTTGTAACAATTCTCTTTATTATTTTAGGTTTATTTTATGGTATTGGGGTTAAAACAATTAAAAACCATCATGACTTTTGTAATAATTTAGGTCATTCTTTAGATGGTATTGGAAATATGTTAGTTAGTATTTTCTTTGCTTCAACTTTTATTAGTATTTTTAAACAAACTAATATTGGTAATGTTGTTGTTGGTTTAATTGCTAGTTTTATTGGTAATAATAATTTTGTTGGTTTGCCTTTAGTAATTATGATTTTTATTGGGGTAGCTATTGCAACTTTAATTTTACCTTCAAGTGTTTCTAAATGGGCTATTTTAGCACCATCTATTATACCAGTTGCTTATAATTCCGAAATTTCAGCTGAATTTACCCAAGTTATTTTCCGCTTTGCCGAAAGTGCGACGATGAATTTAACACCTATTTTAGCTTACTTTATTGTTTATATAGCCTTTTTAGAAAAATACAATCAAGGCGCTAATAAAATTAGTATAAAAGAATCAATTAAGTATCAATTACCTTATAGTATTATTATTGGTTTTTCTTTATTAATATTATTATTAATTTGGTATATTATTGGTATTCCAATGGGAATAGGTACATTCCCAACTGTATCTTAAGGGAGGTTTATTAATGAGTTTACAAGCAGGTATTGTGGGACTACCTAATGTTGGAAAATCCACACTTTTTAACGCTATTACTAAAAAACATATTTTGGCCGCTAATTATCCATTTGCAACGATTGAGCCAAATGTGGGAGTTGTCATTGTTCCTGATACTAGACTTGATTTTTTAGTTAGTTTATATAATCCTAAAAGTATTGTTCCAACTACTTTTGAATTTATTGATATTGCAGGTTTAGTAAGTGGAGCATCATCTGGTGAAGGTTTAGGTAATAAATTTTTATCACATATTAGAGAAGTTGACGCTATCGTTCATGTTGTTAGATGCTTTGATGATGAAAATATAACCCATGTTGAGGGTGCAACAGATCCCATTAGAGATGTAGAAATAATTAATACAGAACTAATATTATCAGATTTAGAAATAGTTTCTAATCGTTTAGGCAAAATTGAAAAAAAGGCCGAAACTACAAAAGATAAAGATGCCATTAAAGAAGTACAATTATTAAGAAAAGTAAAAGATAATCTTGAAAAGAATATTTGTTTAAGAAATGTTGATTTTGATAAAGATGAATTATTATTACTTAAAAACTTTAATTTTATTACTTTAAAAAAAGTTATTTATGTCGCTAATGTTGATGAAGATTCGGCTTCAGTTGGTGATAATGAATATTCTTTAAAATTAAAAGAATATGCTGATAAAGAAAATTCTTCTGTAGTAGTAATGTGTGCTAAATTAGAAAGTGATTTAGCTGATTATGATAATGAAGAAAAAGAAGCATTCTTAAAAGAAGTAGGTATTTCATCAAGTGGTCTTGATAAACTTATTTTTGCTACTTATGATTTATTAGGGCTTGCTACCTTCTTCACATCAGGAACTGATGAATGTCGTGCTTGGACCTTTAAAAAGGGTATGAAAGCTCCATCTTGTGCGGGATTAATTCATAGTGATTTTGAAAGAGGTTTTATAAGAGCAGAAGTTATGAGCTTTAGTGATTTATATGAATTAGGTAGTGAATTAAAAGTTAGAGAAAAAGGTAAGGTTAGAGTGGAAGGAAAAGACTATCTAATGCAAGATGGTGATATTGTTTATTTCCGCTTTAATGTATAAAAAATAATTAGAACAATATAATTCTTTGAGATTAATTTTTCATTTACAATAGAGATTATATTTGGTATACTAATACACGAGTAAATTAATTACTCCTTGCTTTTTATTAGAAAAAGCCAAAAGACCATAAGGAGGTGTTTGAAAAGATGACTAAATATGAAGTTATGTTTATCGTTAAAGCTACACTTGATGATGCAACTTTAGCTAAAACAACTAGTAATATTCAAAAGCTTTTAACTGATAATAACGCTACAGTTATTGAATTCAAAGATATGGGTAGAAAAAAACTTGCTTATCCAATTAATAAAGAAGTTAGTGGTTTCTACTATTTAATTACTACCGAAGCTAGTAAAGACGTTATCAGAGAATTTGATCGTAAACTTAGAATTAACGAAAATGTTTTAAGACATTTAATCTTAAAAAAAGAAAGTGAGTAAGGATGAATAAAGTATTATTAGTAGGAAGACTTACAAGGGATCCTGAATTAAGGACTACTCCCGGAGGCATGGCTGTAACAAGATTTACGCTTGCTGTTTCTCAAAATTATGTAAATAAGAATGGTGAAAGAGGAGCTGATTTTATTAACTGCAGTGCTTGGGGAAGACAAGCCGATAATATTTCTAAATATTGTCATAAAGGCTCTTTAGTTTCTGCTGAAGGCAGAATTAGAACAAGTAGTTACGATGCTCAAGACGGAACTAAAAGATATGTTACAGAAGTTGTTTGCGATACTGTTAATTTCTTAAGTACTAGAACTAGTGAAGGAAGTAATAGTGAAGCACCATCTAGTTATCAACCAGCAAATGATTATAACAATAATGACATGAATGAGATAATGAATGATATGGATAATGCTTCAAGTAGTATGGAAACAGCTGATTTATCAGAAGATCCTTTTAAAAGTTTTGGCGAAGAAATAACTTTAACAAGCGATGACTTACCATTCTAAAAAGGAGGAATAATAATGGCAGAATTTTATCGTAAGAAAAAGAAAATATGTCAAATGTGTGCCGGTAAAAGTGTTGATTATAAAGATGTAATGATTATTAATAAATATATTAATGAAAAAGGTAAAATCTTACCTAGAAGAATTACTGGTGCTTGTGCAAAACATCAAAGACATATTGCTGAACAAGTTAAATATGCAAGATATATGGCTTTAATACCATATGTTAAATAATTCACATTTATTTGTGAATTTTTTTTATGTTTAAAAATCGAGTAGAGAGAAATAATTAAATTATTTCGTCCCTCTCACACCACCGAACGTACGGTTCTCGTATACGGCGGTTCAATTTATACTACAGTATGTACTTTAAGATAATGATCTAGTGGAAACACTAGTCCTTTTTGTTTTAATCTTTCATTAGATATTGCAATATGCATTACGACTGTGCTTGCCACCCAATAATAACCTCTTCTAGTATTTGCTACCATATAAGAGCTATATTCAGAAATTCCTAATTTTCTTAGTGCTTTATATTTAGTTCTAGGTTTCTTCCAATATTTCCAAATACACATTCTTAATCTATGTCTTAAATGCTCGCCAGTTTTATCCATTGATGATTTCATATCTGCTACTCTAAAATAGTTTATCCAACCTCTTATAACTTGATTTAGTTTTACTATCTTATCACTTATCGACATAGCATTACTTCTACTAGTTATATCTTTTAGTTTTCTTTCAAATTTTTGCAATGACTTTAGGTGTGGTTTTGGTCTCCATGTTCCTTTCTTGTTGTAAAAGCCAAAACCTAAATATTTAATATTATTTGGTCTTGCTAC
>CANQGF010000010.1 GCA_947601485.1 uncultured Bacilli bacterium | reverse complement strand
CTTTATCCTCCTAGATTAATTTTATCAAATTTTGTATTACTTGACTTATCTAGTTTTTATTATAAGAGTCTTTTAAAAAAGTGAAACATTTCGTCTCACATTTCATTCATTTTATTTATATGTTTATTTATTATAAATGTTATATCTTATTCTTGAGAATTTTCTTCATCATCAACAATAATTAAATCTTTTAGATCATCGTCATCTTCATCAGCATCATCTAAATCATCATCATAATAAATATTTTCATCATCTTCATTTTCACTATCGATGATATCTTCATCTAAATTTTCATCTTCTAATTCTTCACTAGCTAAATCGTCATCATCATCTTCAACAATCATTTCTTGAACATGATTAATAGCTAAATCCCAATAACCATTAGGAAGTAAGACAAATTTTTTATTAGTTGATAATAATTCAAAAAAGTCAGAAATATGTTCTTCAACTGTTTCTACAGGTAATCCAAGTACATCACAAACTTTTTTAAATAAATCAAATATTTTCATTTTTCTTTTATTATTTTCTAATATTAAATAAGCAATATCATCATAACTCATTGCTTCTAATTCTTCTTTTGATATATCTTTTAAATTCATTTTCTTCTCCTCATTTCTTTCACATTATATGCACATATCAATAAATATACTATAACATTTGTATTATAATCTTTTTTTCTTCATTATCTAAAGCATAATTTAACGTAATAATATCATCTTTTATATCTAAACTACTACTTAATAATTTATTATTTAAAGTATAATTTTTCTCTTTTAAATTAAACATAAAAGTATTATTAACAACATCTATTTTTAATTTATAATCTTTATTTTCTCTTTCATATATTTTATTATTTAAATCTAATATATTTACACCATCATCTTCAATATATTTAATAATATTATTTTCAAACTCACACAAAACATCTTTTTTATCAATTATTTTTTCTTTATTATTAAATAATTGCCAAATAATCTTTCTAATAAAACCACCTATTTCTTCCTTTTTCTTAAAAACTATAACATAACCTATATATAAATTCAACATAATTTTTATATTTTTTTACATAATAAT
Organism: uncultured Bacilli bacterium; assembly: GCA_947601485.1. Classification (GTDB taxonomy): domain Bacteria; phylum Bacillota_I; class Bacilli_A; order RF39; family UBA660; genus SIG200. The sequence continues at coordinate 31,546 of CANQGF010000010.1, read as the reverse complement.
ATTTAGGTGAAAAAATGAAAGTGGGTAAAATACTTTTAAAACTAACAATTTTTGCATTTTTAACTTTTATATTTCTTTATATTGGTATTAATATTTATGCCCTTATTACCCCAAAACTTAATATAACCAGTAATGGAACATATTATTTATATGATAATAAAGATGATTTAGTTTATCTTGGTAGTAGTACATCATCCTGGGCAGCATTAGAAGATATTGATGATGATTTAAAAAAAGCTGTAGTTTCGATTGAAGACAAGAATTTTTATACCCATCATGGTTTTGATTTTGTTAGAATTATTAAAGCTATTTATGAAAATATGACCAATGGTGAGATTGTTCAAGGAGGTTCCACGATAACTCAACAACTAGTTAAAAACCTTTATTTAGATTTTGGTCAAACTTGGAAAAGAAAAATTGAAGAAGCTTTTTTAACCATTATTGTGGAAATTCAATATGATAAAGATGAAATTTTAGAAGCTTATTTAAATACAATCAATTATGGTAATGGTAATTATGGAATAAGTAATGCCGCTTCTTACTATTTTAATAAAGAAGCTAATGATTTAAGTTTAGAAGAAGCCATCATTTTAGCGGGTATTCCTAAAAGTCCTAATAAAATGAATCCCGTATCTAATAAAGAAGCATCCTTAAAAAGAGCTCATATTGTAGCGACCTCACTTTTAAACAATAATTATATTACTAAAGATGATTATGATAAAATAGATTTAGAAAATGTTCCTATCTATGGTAAATACAATGAAAAAAATTTGCAAATGCTTATGTATTATCAAGATGCTGTTTATAAAGAATTAGAAGGTTTAGGAATTAGTAAAAGTATTTTACAAACGGGTGGATTAAAGATATATACTAATTTAGATATGGATAAACAAACAGCATTAGAAAAAAATATATTAAATAATATTAGTGATAATGATTTACAAGTTGCGAGTGTCATTGTTGATCCAGACACGGGAAAAGTTGAGGCTTTAACTGGTGGCATAGATTATGGAAGTAGTCAATTCAATAGAGCAACATCATCAAAAAGACAAGTAGGATCTACGATGAAACCATTTTTATATTATAGTGCTTTAGAAAATAATTTAACTAGTGCTTCCAAGTTTTCTAGTGAATTTACTACTTTTAATTTAAATAGTAAAGATACTTATTCACCCAATAATTTTAATAATAAATATGCTAATAAAGAAATTACAATGGCCGCGGCGATTGCCTTTTCTGATAATATATATGCTGTTAAAACTAATCTATTTTTAGGAGTAAATAATTTAGTAAATACAGCCAAAAAAGTTGGTATTAAAGAAGATTTAGACCCCAATGTTTCACTAGCTTTAGGTACGGGTGAAATAAATATATTAGATTTTGCCACAGGATATACTACTCTTGCCAGTGGTGGTTATAAAAAAGATTTATATTTAATAAGAAAGATTGAAGACCCAAATGGAAACGTTATATATGCAAAGCAAAATCAAAAAAGTCTAGTTTTAAATCCTAATTATGTTTATATATTAAATGAATTATTAACCGCTACTTCTAATTCTAATTTTAGAGATTATACTACCGCAACAGCATCAGTTATTGCTAGTAAATTAAGTCGTAAATATGCCATTAAAACAGGATCTACAGAAACTGACTATTGGACTGTTGGTTATAATAAAGATGATTTAATGCTTGTATGGATTGGATATGATGATAATAGAGAATTTGCTAATGGTTATAGTATTATTTCTAAAAATATATGGGCAGATACTATGGAAGAAATTCAAACTGGTTTAAGCAATAACTGGTATGAAACACCCCAAAATGTTGTCGGAGTCATTTTAGATGCTGTGACTGGAGAATATACTAATGATACTAGTAGAGCTTATGTTTATTATTTTTTAAAAGGTAGTGAACCATTAAAAGAAAAATCTCAAAATTAACTTTGAGACTTTTTTAACCTTTATTAACAGTTATTTCAAACTTCACTGTATTATCATTATCATCTTTATTCATAATGACTGTATAATTATCATTCTTTAAATTATTAACTAATTCATCTATTAAAGTATTAACTTTATTCATATCTTTAGTTTCTTTGCTTGGCATTTCAAAATCTAATAATTCAATATCGGAAGAATCTACAGCATTTTCTAAAGCATTATTAAAAGGATTTGTATCTTCTTTTATCGGATTTGAACCAATAATATTATTATCTTCATCATCATTAATATTATTCATTGTAGCATTTAATTGTTTAGTAATATAATCGAAGAAGGAAATTTTATTATTGTCATCATCATAAATTTGTTCATCATTCTCTTCATTAGATATTTTAAGTTCATTATCTAAATTGATCTTTGGAATATCATTATTACTATCATTTTCTTTCATACTTGCTTTTTCCTTACTTAATCTTCGATCAAGTTCTTTAACCGTAAGTCTTTCATTAAGAATTACATCAAGCCATTTTTCTTGGCTAGTTAAATCATCTAGGGTAAGAAGACTTCTTGCATGCCTTTCAGATATTTTTCCTTCCATTAAAGCATCTTGCACTGCAGGTGCTAATGATAATAAACGTAATTTATTAGCTACAGCAGATTGACTTAATCCCATCTTTTTAGCAAGTTCTTCTTGGGTTAAATAACCTTTATCAAGTAAAGCTTTATAAGATTTAGCTTCTTCAATAGAAGTTAAATCTCTTCTTTGAACATTTTCAACAATAGCTACTTCAGCACTTCTTTTATCATCCATTTCAGCAATAATACCAGGTACACTTGCAAGACCTGCCATTTTAGCGGCTTTATAACGTCTTTCACCAGCAATTATTTCATATTTATCATTAAGGCGTCTTAAAACTAGGGGTTGAATAATCCCATGTTCTTTAATTGAAGATGCAAGTTCCTTTAATCCTTCTTCATCAAATGAAAGTCTTGGTTGAAAACGGTTAGGAATAATGTCTTCAATCGGTATATTTAAAACTTGTCCGGTAGTTTCCATTCTTGGATTCACAAAATCAGACCCCTTCACTACTTTTATTCTTACCTATTAATTCTATCTTATTTAAAGCCTTTTTGCAAGAGCTTTTAAAAAAACTTATTTCTTAAGTTTATTTTAAACTCATATTATTTACTTTATCATATAAAATTTCATAATTTTTAGATAATAATAAATTAAATATTTCACCAACTGTCATATCGTTTAAATCAACAGATTTTCCTTCTATACCATTATCTCTAATATAAAATTTCACTTCCATTAAACTAGCTTTTAAATCTTTGTCTTCAATATACGTTGCTATAACAGTATTTAAATCGTTCTCATTTGAAAAATATAAATAGCCTTCTTTATAAGGAATTAAAAATTTAACATAACAATCCATTAAAGTCATATCTTCACTTATCGGAGGATTTTTTACATATCTTAGCATTGGTACATTAGGGTCTATTGGCTTAGTTTCAACAGCAAAAATATCATTCCAACTATCACCATTTTTGACGCATATATCAGCCCCTATTACTAATGATGATGTTGCGTAACTATGAAATCCTAAAGCAATATCTTTCTCTTTCGTAAAATTAAACAATGATGTATAAGTACCACTGTTGCCTCTACTTATCATTCCTTCTTTTACCGTATCATCAAGAAAAATCTTACTTAAAAAAGAAAAAATTATAAATTCATTTTTTCGTTGTAATTCTTCAAACTTCCGCATTATATTCGGATCTTTAATCTGCGTAATATCACAATTAGCTTCAGCATACCAAGTTAATCTTTGTGCTAACATGTTACTAATTCTTTTTGCTTTATCCATCTAAAACCTCCATAATATAAAAATTACTTATGCTTTTATTATAACAAATAGACAGTATACATTTCAAATCTTTTATAATCATTGACACCAAATAGGTTGATAATTAAAAATTGGTGAATTCTCAAAGTAAAAGCAACCAGCAAATTTAGTAATTAAAAGACAAAAGTAAAAGCAACTAAAAAATCGGTTAAAAAGTATACCGATTTTTTTAACAATTTTTGGCTATTCTCAAAGTAAAAGCAATTTTAAATCAGTCATTTTTAATAAAAGAAATGTTAGCTTTTTTGATATCATTTTTATCTAAATATTTCTTAATATTATTGATGTTTTTATCACCAAGTAATTCAGGTATTAAACACACATCTAAAGGATTAATTTTAGATAAACATAATTTTTTAATTTTATCTAAAGGAATATATTGTTCAATTAAATCAAAAGGACATTTACCATCTAATTTTTTTCTAAATAAACTATTAATATGAGAACAAAGTAAATTAAGTTCATTTTGCGTATATGGCTTTAAAGAAACACCTTTAGGAATAATTCTTCTAATAAGTTCATGATTATTTTCAATGGAACCTTTTTCGTAGGAAGAATAAGGATGACAATAAAATAAATGAATATTAGAAGAAAGAGTTAAAGCTTCTTCACCAATATAAAATTCTTTCCCATTATCCGTTAACAATATTTCCGTGAGTCTATCAAAGGTTTCATTACCAATTAAATCTTTAAAATAAGTTATTTTTTTAATAACCTCATCTTTAGTTTGACTATCAATTTTAAAGATAAATAAAAAGTTAATCGGAACAATTTCCAAAGTTAATAAGACTGGTGCATCATTATGACCTTCATTAAGCATATTTTCAATAGCTAATCTATCGGAATAAGATAAATGACCTTTACTCATTTTTATCTCTATCCTTTAAAATATTAATTATAATTTTAATATCATTTAACTCTTCAACTAATGATAAACAAGTATAATAAAACTCATCATAATCTTTACTTTCAAATATCTCTTTAAATACATTAGCATAATTAATTAAGCTAGTTTCAATATAATTAAAATTTTCATTTAGAATATTTTTTAAAACATTAATAGGTAGAGAATTAAAATATTCAAAAGATTCTCTATCTTCGTTATATTTAAATTCATAATAGTTATTCATAAAATAAAATCCTCCTTTTTAACTATTAAAATTTACATCTATCTAATTAAAAAGGAATGTGATAAAATAAGTTTGTCTATTAATTAGATAGATTTGTTTGTGAATACTATTTAAGAGCTTGAAAAGATAAATAGTATTCTTTTTTATAAGACATAAAAACATCACCTCCATATGAGATGATATTTTAACATAAAGTAATAATGTCTTGCCAGACGGGCATTACTTTCTTTTACGGAAAAGAAAGTAATCAAAGAAGCCGGGAAAGGCTAAATAGCAACCTCGCCGGTTAGGCCTTCTTTCTTGAAAGAAAGAATCAAAGAACTTTTAGTATAAAGAATGAGATGTATTATACAAATTCTCAAAGTAAAGGCAATTATATCTAATAACAATTTTAATTATTATAAATAAGGTTTTTCTCAAAGTAAAAGCAACCCTTATTCTCAAAGTAAATGCAACTGGTTTTATAAAAATTGCTTTTACTTTGAGAATTAAGAATAATTAAAAATTGAAAAAACATTGGAAAAGGGATTGCCATTGTATGAAAGTCAAAAATTAAAAATTACTTTTTTTCAATGGTTTTTTAACAATTTTATCATAAGGGCGCAAATTTTCACTTAATGTTTTTTTCTTTTTTTGAATAACTAGGATATTTCTTAAACCTTCATTTCGATATAAATAAAATGTTTCTTGTTTATAAATTGTTCCTCCTAAAATGGCAATAGTATCTTTAGCTTCTTCTATTTCTTCTTCAACATTTCCTTTAAGGGCAATAAAGTATCCCTCTTCTTTTACTAAAGGCAAAGCAAGTTCAGATAATACTCTTAAATTAGCTACCGCTCTTGAAGTAACAACATCAAATTTATTTAAATTATTTTTAGCATAATCTTCTATTCTTTCATTAATTATTTCACAATTTAGATTTAATTTAGTTTGAAGTTCATTTAAAAATGTAGTTTTCTTATGGTTAGAATCAAGTAAATAAACATTAATATGGGGAAAGAATATTTTAATAACCATTCCTGGAAATCCCGCACCCGTACCAATATCAATTAAATTATCTACTTTGTTTAAATCAATAGCTTTAACAATAGTTAAAGAATCATAAAAATGTTTTAAATAAATACCTTCATCATCTTTAATAGCGGTTAAATTAGTATGAGTATTATATTCTTTTAAAAATTCTTTATAAATCTCTAATTTTTCTAACATATTATCATTATAATTTATAGCTAATTTTTCAATACTTTTAATAAATTCTTCTTTATTCATCTTTATTATATTCCTTTTTTAAATAAACAGCTAAAATAGAAATATCAACCGGATTTACCCCACTAATCCTAGAAGCTTGAGCTATCGTTCTTGGTTTTACCTCACTTAATTTTTGTCTAGCTTCACTTGCTAAATTTCTAACTTTACTATAATCAATATCACTTGGGATTTGTTTTTCTTCTATTTTTTGTAATTTAGTAGCTTCTTTATAAGCTTTATTTATATATCCACTATATTTAAGAGAAATTTCTACTTGTTCTAAAACTTCATCACTATATTTAAAATTAGTAAATTTCTTTAAAAAGTCAAAAGTTATTTCGGGTCTTTTTAATAATTCTTCATAAGACATTGTTTTTTTAGGAATTTCAATATTATTTTCTTTAAAAATATCTTTTATATCTTTAGTTATGACTAATTTTAAATTTTTTATTTCATTCATTAAATTAGCAATATCTTCTTTTTTCTTATTTAATCTTTTATATTGTTCTTCACTAATCATTCCCACTTGATAACCATATTCACGTAATCTTAAATCAGCATTATCATGACGAAGTAATAATCTAAATTCTGCCCTACTAGTAAGCATTCTATAAGGATCAGTTACACCCTTTGTTACTAAATCATCTATTAAAACACCAATATAAGCATCACTTCGAAGTAAAATTAAGGCATCTTTTCCTTGAATCTTTAAAGCGGCATTTATCCCAGCCATTAAACCTTGGCCAGCAGCTTCTTCATAACCACTTGTCCCATTAATTTGACCAGCAGTAAATAAATTTTTTAATACTTTGTTTTCTAAACTAGGACTTATTTGTAAAGATGATACCGCATCATACTCTATTGCATAAGCATATTTAGTAATTTTAGCATTCTCTAATCCTTTTAACGAATGAACCATTTCTTCTTGAACATACTTTGGCATACTTGTTGAAAATCCTTGTAAATACCATTCATCATAATAGATACTTTCTGGCTCTAAAAATAGTTGATGTCTTTCTTTATCACTAAATCTTACTACTTTATCTTCGATTGATGGGCAATATCTAGGACCAACTCCCGTAACATATCCGCCATACATAGCGGATTCTTTCAAATGACTTTTAATAATTTCATGAGTTTTATCATTAGTATATAAAAGATAACATTTTTGTTGATTATTTAGATCATAAACTGGTTTAGTATCAAAACTAAATGTAAGGTAGGTATCATCTCCAACTTCTTCACTCATTTTAGAAAAATCTATACTATCTTTAGCGATTCTTGGTGGTGTACCAGTTTTAAGTCTTAAAATATTTAAACCATACTTTTTTAAATTATCAGATAAATTATTACTTCTTCCTTCACCATGAGGTCCAGATGGAGTATTTTCACTACCTACTAAAACATTAGCTTTTAAATAAGTACCTGTTGTTAAAATTACTTCTTTACTAAATATTTCTTCCCCACTTGCTAAAATAACTCCTTTTACTGTACCATCTTCCACAATTAAATCTTCAACTAAACCTTCCCTAATTTCTAAATTAGGATTTTTTTCTAAATATTCTAACATTACTTTAGGATAAACTCTTTTATCAGCTTGACATCTTAAACTTCTAACGGCAGGTCCTTTACTATTATTAAGCATTTTGATTTGAAAATGACTTTTATCAGCCACAATACCCATTAAGCCCCCTAAAGCATCAATTTCTCTTACAATAATTCCTTTAGCGGTTCCTCCAATCGAAGGATTACATGGCATATCAGCAATATTATTTTTATTCATAGTTAAAAGAAGGGTTTTCATTCCCATTTTAGATGCGGCATTACTAGCTTCACAACCAGCATGTCCACCACCCACTACTATTACATCATACATATAATCACTACTTTCCTAAACAAAAATTGCTAAATAAAGTATCTAATAATTCATCTTGATATACTTCACCAGTTATTTCTCCTAAATAATTCCAAGCATTTTTAATATCTATTAAAGCCATATCAACTGGCATACATTCTAAATTATTTAAGGCATCTTCTAAACTTTTTAAAGCTTTTTTTAATAAATCTAATTGTCTAACATTAGAAATATAAGTCATATCTTTTGTAATATTTTCTAAATTCAATTTAGTTATAATACTACTTTTTAAAGTATCTAAACCATCATCATTTTTACTATTTCCAACGATATAATCATCTTTTACCATTATTTTTAATTTTAAATCTGATTTATTAACAAAAATAATTCTTTTTTTATAAGGAACACTTTTAATTAATTTTTCATCATCTAAACTTAATTTTTCATTACCATTTAAAACCACAATAACAATATCAGCTTTTTTAATAATTTTTTTACTTTTAGATACACCAATCTTCTCTACAACATCGGTGGTTTCTCTAATTCCTGCGGTATCAATAAAATTAACTTTAAAGCCATTTAAAGAAATTGACCCTTCAACGATATCTCTTGTTGTACCAGCTATATTAGTTACAATAGCTTTATCTTCATCTAATAATCTATTTAAAATACTACTCTTTCCTACATTTGGTCTTCCCACTATAGCTACATTTATTCCTTCTTTTATAATTTGACTATTTTTAGAATCATTAATTATTTTTTTTATTTGTTCTTTAATATTATTTAATTTAGGAATTAATATATCTTTTGTAATTACTTCAATATCATCATATTCTGGATAATCTATATTTACTTCAATACTAGCTATTAAAGAAACAATTTCTTTTCTTAAATTTCTAATTTTTTTAGTAAGCGTTCCTTGCAAATTATTTAAAGCTAATTTTCTTTGATTATCTGAAGAAGAATTAATTAAATCATTAACTGATTCTGCTTGAGTTAAATCAATTCGCCCATTTAAAAATGCTCTTTTGGTAAACTCACCTGGTTCAGCTAAACGACAACCCATATTAAGAAGTAATTCCATTATTTTATTTGTTGTATTTATACCACCATGAGAATTAATTTCAATAATATCTTCTTTAGTATAAGTTTTAGGAGCTAACATAACCGTTAATAAAACTTCATCAATAACTTCATCTTTATCATATATATAACCATAATTAATTGTATGACTTTTTACTTTTTTTAAATTGGGTCCTTTAAATATTTTAGAAACAATATTTAAAGCATTATTACCACTAACTCTAATAATTGAAATAGCCCCAACTCCTAAAGAAGTTGCCACAGCACATATAGTATCTTCCATATACATCCCCGCTTACACGGGTATATAATAGCACAAATAAAGGTAAATTGCACTATAATTTGAATGATATTAAAACAAAATAAAAGACGTTCAATTTAATGTGACGTCTTCTTAAATTATTCAGGTTTTATAACAACATGTCTATTTGGCTCTTCGCCAGTACTTTCAGTTTTAACTCCTTTAAAATTAGTTAAAGCATTATGAATTATTCTTCTATCGTAGGCATTCATATTATCAAGTTCTATTTCCACTTTAGTTTTAGCTACTTCTTTAGCTAAATTTCTTGCTAATCTTATTAATCTTTGCTCTTGTTTTTCTCGATAATTTTCTACATCTAAATTAATTAAAGCTTTTATATTAAATTCCGTATTTAGTTTTTGTTTAACAATATTTTCTAAAGCTTTTAAAGTATTACCTTCTCGACCAATTATAACCGGATTATTAGAAGAATAGATTTTAATACAAATGACACCATCTCGAAGTTTAGTTTCAAAATTAACAGAAAGTCCCATATTAGTAAGTAATTCTTCCAAATAATCTTTAGTATATTGTAATAATTCACTCTTTAAATAAACTTTTACTTCAATAATACTATTCTTATTAAATAAGCCATTCTTTTTTTCTACATAATTATAATAGAAATCATCTTCGGTGATATTATTTTCTTCACAAATACTTGTTAGTACACTTTCTAAATCTTTACCCTCTTTAGATATTATTTCCATACTTCATACCTCTTTTAATTTCTAACTTATCTTTTATTTTATCTTTTTTATTATCCTTATCTTTTTTATCCTTCTTTTTATTTTCTCCAGATAACCTTCTAAAAATATAAGTTTGAATAGCTATAAATGCATAAGTTACAATCCAATAAAATGCTAATGCAGTTGATAATGAGAAAGATGTAATAACAATCATAACTGTCATAATTTTTGTCATCATTCCCATTTGATCTTGCATTTCTTTGGTTTGATTAATTGCTCCAGCACTACGCATTGAATATTTAAATGAAAAATAAGTTGATAAAGCAATTAAAACTATTAATAAAATATATAAATAATTACCTTTTGATAATCCTACATAAGGTGTCATACCTAAATTAAAACCTAGTAATTTATCTTCAAAAATGGCTGGTACACGATTGATAGCTTGTAAGAAAGCAAAGAATATAGGAAGTTGTAAGAATGATACTAAACAACCAGACATTGGTTTAACATTATTCTTTTTATAAACATTCATCATTTCTTGACTTTTCATCATCATTGATTCTTTATCTTCTCGACCACGATATTTAAGTTCAATTTTTTGCATATCTTGTTGGACCTTTTGCATATTTTTACTTTGTTTTTGTGTTTTATAAGCTGATGGAAGTAAAATTAATCTTATAGCAAGACCAACTAAAATTAAAGAAATACCCATATTGCCAATTAAATTTCCTAGTTTTAAAATTAAATAAGCTAAAGGTTTTACAAAGATAAGTTCCCATAATCCTGATGCCTTATTAGAATTTAATTTAAATTCACTACAAAGTGGTAAATCTTCAAGTGGTATTTTTAATTCATCATTATATTTTTCATATTCTTTATACAATTCTGAATCAACTTCTGGTTTACATAAAATATTATTAGGTAAATTTTGACCTGTTTCAGTATATTGAACAACTTTTTTATCTTCATCCTTAATATAATCACTAGTACCACAACCACTAGTTAAAAGTACTACTAGAAATAACACTAATAATTTCTTTTTCATTTAGTTATTCTCCTTATTTAATAAATATACTATATTTTCATTCATCTCATTATATGAAAGTGATAATATATCTCTTTTACATATTATAATATAATTATGAAAATTTGGAAATAAAAAGGTATTATTAGAGATAATATTTCTTATTTGCCTTTTTAATTTATTTCTTACAACAGCATTACCAATCTTTTTACCTACTGCTATTCCATAATTATTTTGAGGATTTTCTTTAGGTAAAGAACAAATAATAAAATATTTATTACTTACTCTTTTGCCATCTTTAATAATACTATTAAATAAATCATTAGATTTTACAACATCTCTTTTTTTCATAATTAAAAAAATGCGTAAGAAATTATTTAGTTAATTCCTTACGTCCTTTTCTACGACGGTCATTAATAATCTTTGTACCTTTACGAGCAAAGAACCCATGCTTTTTAGCTTTTTTACGATTATTTGGTTGATAAGTTCTTTTCATTTAATACACCTCTTTCTCCTTAAGCCACCTTAATATACCATTAATATTAGGGATATGTCAAGAAAATTCCTAAATACTTTAATTATATAAACTTTCTAACATTATATTAACAATAATATATTTTAATTATATGAGAAATAATCGTAAATTAACACTTTTAACATTTTCAACATTAATTATTATCATTATAAAATGTTAAAAAGTTAAAAATGTTTAAAAAATTTGTTGAAATTGTTAAAAAGTTCATTTATCATAGATTTTATCTACTAAATCGATGTGGAAAATAATGTTGAAAACACAATTTTTTTAATTTCTTCTTGTAATAAATTTTCATTTAAGTTACAATTAACTTGGGATATATATATGATTGTGGGGTGAGGTATGAAAACACAAGAATTATTTAAGAAATTTTTATCAGAAATAGAAAGCGAAGTTAGTCCAGGAACATTTACAGCTTGGTTTAATGATTTAGAACTTGTTAATATTGATGATAAAGAAATTACTATTAAAGTACCTCTTCCTGTTCATAAACAAATACTTAAAAATACTTATTCAGATTTAATTGATAGTACAATGTTTTCCTTAACTGGTATTAATTATGATTTTAAATTTTATACCGAGGAAGAATTAGAAGATAAAACTAATATTGAAACATCTAAAAGTAATAATGAAGAAAATCAAATTATAGTATGGAATACTAATTTAAAACCTAATCTTAATTTTGATAATTATGTTGTTGGGGAATCTAATCGTCTAGCATTTATTTCAGCGATGAATGTTGCCCAATCACCGGGAACAATACGTAATCCACTCTTTATTTATGGTAAAAGTGGAACTGGAAAAACCCATTTAATGAACGCTATTGGTAATTATATAACGGAACATTCTAAAAAAAGAGTTTTATATACAACTAGTAGTGATTTTAGAGAAGAATATGTTAATTTATTTAAAAAAGATAAAGATCAAGATTCTATTGAAGACGCTAATAACTTTAAAAATAAATATCGTAATGTTGATGTTTTAATTATAGATGATATTCAATTTATTGTTGATTCTGCGATGACCCAACAAGAGTTCTTTCATACTTTTGAAGCTTTAAATCAAGCTAATAAACAAATTATTATCTCATCGGATCGATCTCCGGATGATTTAAAAAAGATTGAGGAACGTTTAAGAAGTCGTTTTAAATGGGGTCTTCCAGTTGATATTCATCCACCTGATTTTGAACTTCGTTGTGAAATTATTAAACAAAAACTAGCTAATACTAGTATTAAAGATAAAGTTAATAAAGATGTTATTGAATATATAGCAAATGGTTGTCCAAGTGATGTAAGACATATTGAAGGTACTATTACAAGATTACTTGTTTATACAGCTTTGTATACACCAGAAAGAATCGATTTAAATTTTGCGATTGAAGCTTGTAAAGATGCAATAGATAACAACATTTATCAAGAAAATACTATATCGCATATTCAAAAAGTAGTTGCGGATTTTTATAAGATAACAGTTGATGATTTAAAAAGTAAAAAAAGAAGTAATAATATAGCTTGGCCAAGACATATTGCCATGTATCTATGCCGAAGTGAAACCGAAGAAAATCTAGTTAAAATTGGTTTTGAATTTGGGGGAAGAGATCATTCAACAGTTGTAGCTAGTTGTGATAAGATTAAAGAAGAATTACAACATAATCAAACTTTAGAAAATACTATTAAAGAAATTAAATCAAAGTTATAAAAAGTTAAAAACAAGTTATTAAAATGTTGATAAATAACAAGTTATTAACATCAAAATTTAAGTTATTTTAAAAGAAAAAGATAGTTTTCCACATTATTAACAGTATAATAAAAAATAATAATAAAAATTAATATAAAAGAAAGAAGGAATTAATATGAAATTTGTAATTGATAAAAATATTTTACTTGAAGCTCTTACAAATGTATCTAGAGCTATTGGTACTCGTACAACAATCCCAATATTAAATGGTATTAAATTTGATTTAAGTAATGATAGTTTAAGTTTATTTGCTAGTGATTCAGAACTTTCTATTCGTATTAAAATAGAAGAAAAAAATATTAAAAAGATTGAAAAAACTGGTAGTATTATCATTAGTAGTAAATATATATTAGATATTATTAGAAAAATGCCATCTGATATTATAAATTTTGAATTAGAAGAAAATAATAAAATTCATATTTATACTGATAATAATGAATATGTTTTAAATTGCTATGATCTAAATGATTATCCTAATATAGCAATCGATGAATCAAAAGAACCTATTGTTTTAAAAGATGAACTTTTAAAATCAATGATTAATGAAACATCTTATGCTGTATCAACTCAAGAAGCAAGATTATTATTTACAGGAGTTAATTTAAAAATAGCTGGTGATAGTTTAGAATGTATTGCAACTGATTCTTATCGTCTTGCTAAAAAGAGTATTAAACTTGATAATATAATTACTAACGCAATTAATATTATTATTCCTGCTAGAAGTATAAATGAACTTGAAAAAATGTTAACTACTGATGGTGAAGATGTTATTATTCATGTATTTAATAACAAAATTATGTTTAAATATAAAAATATTGAATTCCAAACTAATCTATTAAGTGGTCAATATCCTGATACAAATCATTTTATTCCTTCAGAATTTGCTTATATTATTAATTTAGATTTAAAACAATTTAATGACGCCGTTGATCGAGCATCACTACTTGCTCAAAGTAAAGAGAAAAATATTGTTAGAGTTGAAGTAAATGATAAATTAATGACTATTTCTTCAAGTGCTAGCGAAATTGGGACAACTGATGAAAAAATTGCGATTGAATGTAATAATAAAGAAAGATTAGATATTGCTTTTAGTTCAAGATATATGCTTGAAGCTTTAAAAGTTATTAAAGATAATAATATTTTACTATTAATGAATGGTGATGATAAGCCTATATTAATTAAATCTGTTGATGATGAATCATTAATTGAACTTATTTTACCAGTAAAAACTTATTAAAAAGATCAAAAAAGAGCAAAAAAAGCTCTTTTTTACTTTCCTTCGACAAATTTTTTAAAATCTATATGCTATAGTAGACGTCATTAATTTGAAGAAGGAGGAAGAAAATGAATAGTTATATTATTAAAAATAGTACGATTGCTTTACTTAAAAAAGAAAATAAAACTGTTTGTTACGATGTTGAAAACTCAATAGTTATCAACAAAAATATTAAAAGAATATTAGCTTCAAATTGTTTATTTCATGGAAGTACTTTGTCTGGTAGAATTGAAAGTGTTAAAAATATCTTAAAAATTCAATATAAAGTACCAATTATAATTTCAGTAGCGGAAAATATCATTTTTATGCAAATAAATTCTTTGAGGGATAAAGAATGTTTATTAATTGTAGCCAATAAAATAATAGATTATGAGGAAGTAGAAAAAAATCATTTAAGAATAAAATGTTTAAATAATAATGTTTTTGATGTGAATATATCAAAATATTCCTTTGAAAGAATGTTAATTAATATTATTAAATTAAATAACTACTTAAAATGGTTAAATACTGCAAATTTTGTTTAAAATATCCTTTATTTGTGTTATAATTAATGTGTGTATAGGTGTACTTAGACACTATGATTATTAAATAAAACGTCAAAGAAGGTCAAATTATGAAATTGAACACATTAAAATTGGTTAACTTCAGAAATTATGAAAAGGTCAATTTAAAATTTAGTAATCATTTAAATATTATTTATGGTAATAATAGCGAGGGCAAAACTAATTTAGTCGAGGCTATTTATGCGTTATCTATTACCAAGTCTTTTCGGATTAACGATGACAAAATGTTAATAAAAAATGGGTGTATAAGTACAAAAATAGAAGGTGAGGTCGAAGATAAAAGCACAAATAATTATGAAGTAATTATTAATAAAGAAGGTAAAAAAGTTAAAATTAATAACACTGTTATCTCAAAAGTTAGTGATTATATAACAAAAATTAATATTGTTTTATTAGAGCCTGATGAACAAATGATTTTATCTTCATCACCGGCATTACGTAGAAAAAAGATGAATATTGAAATAAGTAAATTAGAAAAAGATTATATCATTTATTTAAATAATTATAATAAAACATTAAAACAAAGAAATTTTTATTTAAGAGAGTTATATATAAATGGTAATGCTTCTAAAATATATTTAGATATTTTAACAGATAAGTTAGTTAATTATGGGATAAAAATTTATGAAGCAAGAAATAATTTTATTACTAAAATAAATAATTATATTGGGGAAAAATATCAGAAAATCTTTGGCTTTGGAGATTTGATTATTAAATATAATTCTGATTACAAAAATAAAACAAAAGAAGAAATAATTGATTTTTATAATAAGAATTATAAAAGAGAAATAGCAATGGGTAAAACATTATATGGTATTCATCATGATGATATAACTTTTTTACTAGATAAAAAGAATATTGCGGAATGGGGAAGTAATGGTCAACAAAAGAATGCAATATTTGCGTTTAAATTATCTTTAATTGAATTAATTAAAGATGTTAAAGATAGTTTACCAATTTTAATTTTAGATGATTTATTTAGTGCTTTAGACAATGAAAAAATAGATAATATTATTGAACTTTTAAATAGTGATATTCAAACATTTATAACAACAACAGAATTAGAAAGATTAAATAAAAATTTATTAAAAAATGCTTCTATTTTTAAAGTAAAAGATCATTTAGTTGAGGAGGAGTTTTGATGAACGAAGAAAATTTACATTATAGTGATAGTGATATTCAAGTTTTAGAGGGACTTGAAGCTGTTAGAAAAAGACCAGGTATGTATATTGGAACAACTGATGTTAAAGGTCTTCATCATTTAGTATGGGAAATTGTTGATAATGCGATAGATGAAGCTTTAGCTGGTTTTTGCAATCATATTGAAGTTATTATCAATAAAGGAAATTCCATAACTGTAAAAGATAATGGTCGTGGTATTCCAGTTGGTATTCATCCTAAAACAGGTATTTCAACGGTTGAAACTGTTTATACTGTTTTACATGCTGGTGGTAAATTTGGTGGTGGTGGTTACAAAGTTAGTGGAGGCTTACATGGTGTTGGAGCATCTGTTGTTAATGCCTTATCTAAATGGGTAACTGTAACTGTTTATAAAGATGGTAAAATTTATGAAGCTAAATTTGAAAATGGTGGAAAAACTGTTCAAAAATTAACGATGATTGGGGAATGTGAAAAAGAAAGAACAGGGACAACCGTTTCTTTTAAACCTGATCCAGATATTTTTGATACTGATATTTTTGATTATGAAACTTTAAAAGTAAGAATTAGAGAATTAGCCTTTTTAAATAGAGGTTTAGCTTTAACGATTAGAGATGATCGTGATGGTGAAGATACTACTGGGGAAAAATTCTTATATGAAGGCGGTATTTCAGAATATGTTAAATTCTTAAATACCTCTAAAACGCCAATTCATGAGGAAATAATTCATTTACAAGGTGAAGAAGATGGTGTTTTCTTTGAAGTTGCAATGCAATATAATTCAGGATATTCTGATAGTATCTACTCATTTGTTAATAATATTAACACTCATGATGGTGGTACTCATGAAGAAGGTGTTAGAAGAGCTTTAACAAGAGTTATTAATAATTATGCTAAAAAAGCTGGAATTTTAAAAGAAAAAGATGAATCTTTAACCGGAGATGATGTTAAAGAAGGACTTACGATGATTATTTCCTGTAAGCATCCTAATCCTCAATTTGAAGGTCAAACTAAAGGAAGACTTGGTAATTCAGAAGTACGTAGACTAGCAGATAATGTTTTTTCTGAAGGTTTTGAAAGATTTTTAATGGAAAATCCTAATGAAGCCAAAATAATTATTGATAAATGTATGACTGCCGCCAGAGCAAGAGTTGCTGCTAAAAATGCACGAGAATTATCCCGTCGTAAAGGTGATTTAGATATAGTTAGTAACTTCGGGGGAAAATTAGAAGATTGTAAAGAAAAAGATCCATCTATTTGTGAAATATTTATTGTCGAAGGAGATAGTGCTGGTGGATCAGCTGTTAAAGGAAGAGATTCCATGACTCAAGCTATTTTACCGCTTCGTGGTAAGATATTAAATGTTGAAAAAGCTCGTCTTGATAAAGCCTTATCTAATGAAGAAATAAGAAGTATTATAACAGCCTTTGGTACTGGTATTGGTGATGCCTTTGATTTAAGTAAACTTCGATATGATAAAATAATTATCATGACCGATGCCGATGTTGATGGATCACATATTAGAGTATTACTTTTAACTCTTTTCTATCGTTTCTTTAGACCTATCGTTGAAGCAGGACATGTTTATGCTGCTCAACCGCCTTTATTTAGAATTACACATGGTAAGGTAAGAAAATATGTATTGGATGAAGATGAAAGAGATAGTTATTTAGCAAGTCTTAATCCAAATACTAAATATGAAATTGCCCGGATGAAAGGTCTTGGTGAAATGGACCCTGATGAGTTAAATGAAACAACTATGGATATTCATACGAGAATATTAAGAAGAATAACTGTTGATGATGCCATCGCCGCTGATGAAGCATTTTCAATGCTTATGGGTGAAGAAGTAGAGCCAAGAAGAAAATTCATTGAAGAAAATGCTGAATACGTTCAAAACTTGGATATTTAGGAGGTTTTTATGAATCACGAAAAAGATAAATTGCAAGAAAATAATATTGTAACAGAAATAAAAAAGTCATTTATTGATTATTCAGTTAGTGTTATTGTTTCAAGAGCAGTTCCTGATTTAAGAGATGGCTTAAAACCAGTTCATCGTCGTATTTTATGGTCTATGTATGAATCAGGTTATACTCCAGATAAACCACATAAAAAATCAGCTAAAATAGTTGGTGAAGTTATGGGTAAATACCATCCTCATGGTGATTCAAGTATCTATGAAGCTATGGTTAGAATGGCTCAAGACTTTAGTTATCGTAATCCATTAGTAGATGGACATGGTAACTTTGGTAATATTGCTGGTGCTGGTGCTGCAGCTTACCGTTATACGGAAGCAAGACTCGATAAATTATCTTTAGAATTATTAAGAGATATTAATAAAGAAACGGTTAATTTTGTTCCTAATTTTGATGAATCAGAAAAAGAACCAGAAGTATTACCTTCAAGATTTCCTAATATTTTAGTTAATGGAACAATGGGAATTGCTGTTGGTATGGCCACTAATATTCCACCTCATAATTTAGGAGAAGTTATTGATGGCTGTGTAGCTTATATTGATAATCCAGATATTGATACTTTAGGATTAATGCAATATATTAAAGGTCCAGATTTTCCAACTGGTGGTATAATTTTAGGTAATAGTGGTATTAAAAAAGCCTATGAAACGGGCCGTGGAACAATAACTATACGTAGTAAAGCAACGATTGAAGAAAAAGATGGAAAGCATTATATTATTGTTGATGAAGTGCCTTATGGCGTTAATGTATCAGATTTAAAAAATAAAGTTGCTGAACTTGTTCATAATAAAATAATTGATGGTATAGCTGATTATCACACAGACTTAAAAGATGGAGTAAAAATTACCATTACATTAAAGAAAGATGCTAATCCTCAAGTGGTTTTAAATAATTTATTTAAACATACACAATTTCAAACAACTTATGGTATTATTTTCTTAATGATTGATAATAAAGTTCCTCGTACTTTAGGATTAAAAGATATAATAAGTAAATATATCAATTTCCAAGAAGAAGTTATCATAAGAAGGACTCAATTTGATCTAGATAAAGCTGAAAAAAGAATTCATATATTGGAAGGTTATAAAATAGCTCTTGATAATCTTGATGATTTTATTAAAATAATTAGAGATTCCGAAACTGATGTTATTGCTAAGGAAACTTTAATAGCAAAATATGGCTTATCAGATGTTCAAGCTGACGCAATACTTGAATTAAAATTACGTCGTTTAACGGGTCTAGAAAGAGCTAAAATCGAAGAAGAATTACATGATTTATTAATTAAAATAGATGAATTAAGAAGTATATTGGCATCTAGAGAAAAGATATTAGAAATAATTAAGAATGAATTATTAGAAATTAAAGACAAATATGCTGATGATCGTCGTACAAAAATTGATATGACAGCGATTGAATATATTGAAGATGAATCATTGATTCCAGAAGAAGACGCTATGATTGTGTTAACTAATAAAGGATATATTAAAAGAACAGCAAATGATACATTTAAAGTACAAAATCGTGGTGGTGTTGGAATTAAAGGATTAACTACAAATGATGAAGATTATGTTGAACATTTAATTAATTTATCTACCCATGATTATATTATGTTCTTTAGTAATAAAGGCAAAACATATCGATTAAAAGGATACGAAATACCAGAATTTAGCCGTCAATCAAAAGGTTTACCAATTATAAATCTATTACAAATAGAAAAAGATGAAACAATTAATTCTATATTGAAAATAGAAAAAGAAGAAAATAATAAATATTTAGTATTTGCCACTAAAAAAGGTATTGTTAAAAAGACAAAAATATCAGAATTTGATAATATAAGAGCTACTGGTAAAATATGCATTACGTTGTCTGAAAATGATGAATTAATTGATGTTAAGAAAACCAATGGAGATAACATTATACTACTTGGTAGTGATAATGGAAAAATGGTTAAATTTAATGAAAATGAGATTAGACCAATGGGCCGTACTGCTGCTGGTGTTAAAGGTATTAATCTTGATGGTGGAAAATGTATTTGTTTTGAAGTAGTTGATGAAAATTCTACAATCTTACTTGTAACTCAAAAAGGTTACGGAAAAAGAACAAATGTTTGTGAATTTAGACAAACAAAACGTGGAAGCAAAGGTGTTTTAGCTTTAAATGTTACTGAAAAGAATGGTAATTTAGTTGCAGCTAAAGTAGTTGAAGAAGATAACGATGTTATTATTATGACTAATGCCGGTATAACTATTAAACTACCTGTTCAACAAATTAGCTTACTTGGACGTGTTACTCAAGGATTAAGACTTATTTCATTAAGAGAAAATCAGTTTGTTGCAACTGTTTCCGCTGTTAAAAAAATTATAGATGATTCTTCTGAAAATGAAAATAATGTTGAAGATCATCAAAATAACGAAGGTACTAATAATTAAAAAGTTAGTGCCTTTTTATATTATGTAAACCAATTATTTCCCGGGAAATAATTGGTTTACATAATATATTTACCAAATCTTAATATTTTGTTGTATTTTTATATATTTTGATTAAATATCTATAATTTAATATTTTAATTAATTATAATTTCTATGTTTCACGTGAAACATTCTCTATCTTTAGAATTACAATTATTATATTTTATTTAGTATAAATTTATTATTTTAAAATTATTAATTATTAATTATAAACTGTATATTTATTATTATTTCTTTATATTTTTAAATACTAATTAATTGATAATTTGTTTTTGTATCATTTTTATTAACTTTTATAATTAATATAATGTTTCACGTGAAACATTATATTAATTATTATTAATTTGGTGCATGGCCTGTGCTTTCACATGTGATCATACTCTTTCAATAGTATTTTACATAATATAATTAAGTAATAATTACTTAATTAAAAAAACAAGCCATATTATTTAATAGTTTCAAATATATTATGACCTTGTAGAAAATATAAAAATCAAATCTTTTCAAATAAAGCTATTTATTTTAAATGATATTAACTAGTTATAATTACTGATTTAAATTTTTTAAATTAAATTTAATATTGTATATCAATTTAAATAATAAAGCCTTATGTTTCACGTGAAACATAAGATAAATTTCAAATTATTTATCTATATAAAATTATATTTTAATTTGGCTTATAAATTATCATTATAAATAAATATTTGAGCCTTTTATAATTGTATTTAAGTAAAAAATTACTACAATGTTTCACGTGAAACATTGTACGATCAAAAACAGTTAATTTATAAACTTATTAGAAAAATTAATTTATATTTATTTTTTAAAAAAAGTAAAATTTGTTTTTTTATATCATTTAAAAACATTTTAATTTATTTATATATGTTTCACGTGAAACATATATAAAATCACAAAAATAATGCGAATTTTTAAAATTTTGTAAAAATATTATGTAAACCAATTATTTCCCGGGAAATAATTGGTTTACATAATAATATAAAATAAGTTGTTGAAAATAAAATAATTTGATATAATCAATTTGCACAACAAATATATCGTAACCTGGTCAGAGTTGGAAGACAGCAGCCACATCGATCCCTATTTGTGTGTGCTTTTTTTTATGTATAAAAAGATGTTTACTAAATTTGAACTTAAACTTTTGTTAATATATAATAACGATCGAGGTTATTTATGAAAAATTACATGGAAACTGCATATAAAGAGGCGTTGAAAGCATATCGCAAAAATGAAATTCCTGTGGGAGCTGTTGTTGTAATAGATAATAAAATTGTTGCCAAAGCTCACAATAATAGACAAAAAAAAGCAAATGTATTAGGACATGCCGAAATTAACGCAATAATTAAAGCCGAAAAAAAAATTAGGGATTGGCGATTAGATCATGCAGTTATGTATGTTACATTAATGCCATGTCAGATGTGTCAAACAATAATTAATGAAGCTAGAATCAAAAAAATATATTATTTATTAGATGCTTTTAATGTTGAAAAAAGTGATAAATATATACGTACAAATGATTGTGATAATATTTTGAAGCCTTATCAAAATTTAGTGGATAATTTTTTTAAAAAATTACGTAAATAATAAGGTAATATTTAATATATTTGTGTTATAATGTTTGTGAAAGGATTACATCATGAATTATAAAGTTTTATATCGAAAATATCGTCCATCAAATTTTGATGAAATTGTAGGTCAAGAGTATATTGTAGAAACATTAAAAAATTCAATCAAAAATAATAGCATTTCCCATGCCTATATTTTTTCTGGTCCACGTGGTACTGGTAAGACAACAACTGCTAAAGTTTTTGCTAAAGCAATTAACTGTTTAAGTCCAGTTGACGGCTCTCCATGTGGAAAATGTGAATTTTGCGTGCATTTTTCTGAAAACCCTGATATAATAGAATTGGATGCGGCATCGAATAATAGTGTAGATGATATTAGAGAAATTATCGATAATATAAAACTCACCCCAACTAATGGAAAATATAAGGTATATATTATAGATGAAGTTCACATGTTAACACCTAGTGCATTTAATGCCTTATTACTAACTTTGGAAGAACCGCCCGCGCATTCCATTTTCATTCTTGCGACAACGAATATAGAGAATGTTCCAATAACTATTCTTTCACGTTGTCAGCGATACGATTTTCAAAAAATCAGTGTCGATAAAATATCCGAGTGCATGCAAAAGATATGCGCTAAGGAAAAAATTGATATGGAAAAAAATGCTTTGATGGAAATTTCTTATTATGCTGATGGTGGAATGCGCGATGCTTTAAGTTTGCTAGATCAGTTATCGAAAGGCAAGGATAAGATAACCCTAGAATATGTGGAAGACCACATAAAAATTGTTTCCCGAAAAAAGATTGAAGATTTATTTTCTTGTTTGGAAGATAATAATGTAGAAGGATGTTTAGAATTAATTAAAGAATTTCGTTTAGGAGCCTTTGATTATAAAACGTTAGTTAAACGATTGATTGATTTTGCTAGTATAAGAGCCAAAAAAATTTTAATTGAGCATAGTCAAAAACGTTTAACACTTCAAGATTATAAAAAATTAATTTTAGAATTAGTAGATAGCATGAATAAAGTGAATGTTAACGTTGATTCTTATACAATCTTGGAAATGATTTTATTAGATTATTTTGATAATAATATTTCGGATAAAACAATTAAATTAAATAACGAAGTAAATAATGTTGAAAATAAAACAAATGAAAGTGATGTAATAGTTACTAAAAATCCAGAAAATGATGAAGAATTAATTAATATTCGAATTAATAATTGTTTTTATGGAGCTCAAAAAAAATATTTAGAAGAAAATAAAAAGAAAATAGAAAATTTACTTAATAATGCAGATATACCTGGAAAAATAAAAGGAATTTTACTTGATAGTTCTTTGGTG
This sequence comes from uncultured Bacilli bacterium, assembly GCA_947601485.1. GTDB lineage: Bacteria > Bacillota_I > Bacilli_A > RF39 > UBA660 > SIG200. Next base: position 7,724 of record CANQGF010000010.1, on the reverse strand, counting down.
GCATCATCTTTAACAAACTTTATATTTACGACATCTGATCATAATGCCACTAACGCTAATGGTATTTTAGAAGATATTGAAAAATATCTTAATGAAACTTTAAATGGAGAATATAAGATTATTTTTATTTCCAATGAAAGATGGAATATTGAAAAAAATAAATATATTACAAATTTAAAAGATAAAAAAGAATATAAATATATTGAAGAAAAAGAAAAAGTAAAAGATGATAAAGAAAATATTGTAAATGATGTTTTTGATTTGTCAAAAGTTGAAATAATTTAAAGGAGGTGAAGAAAGATGAATATGCAAAATTTAATGGCTCAAGCCCAAAAAATGCAAAAAGATATTATGTTAAAAAAAGAAGAATTAGAAAAGATGGAGTTTGTTGGTAAATCAGAATGGGTAGAAATGACATTTACTGGTGGTAGAGTACTTAAAAGTGCTAAAATTTTAAAGCAAGGACCAATTTCTGATGAAGATAAAGAAATTCTAGAGGATATGATAGTCATAGCTACTAAGGATGCTTTTATTCAAATTAATCAAGCAATGAATGATAAATTAGGTCAATATGCTGGTGCATTAGATGGGTTGATGTAATTATGATATATCCTGAATCATTACAAAAATTAATTGATTTTTATAAAAAAATGCCCGGAGTTGGGGAAAAATCCGCAGAAAGGATGGCACTTGCAACCATTGAATTAAAAGAAGAAGATGTTAATGATTTTTCTAATAATTTAGTTATTGCTAAAAAAAGACTAAAACCATGTAAAATTTGTGGTCATTTAACAGAAAATGAAATTTGTAATATCTGTGACGATGAAACCCGTGATAAAAACTTAATTTGTGTTATTGAAGATTATAAAAGTGTTTTTTCTTTTGAAAAAGTGGGCAATTATAAAGGAGTTTACCATGTTTTAAATGGTCTTATTTCTCCGATGGATAATATAGGTCCTGAAGATATTAACATATCATCTTTAACAAAAAGAATTGAATCACTTTCTCATCCCGAACTTATATTAGCCTTAAAATCATCGATTGAGGGAGAAACTACTACTTTATACATTAAAAAAATTTTTGAAAAGAAAGATGTTGTAATTTCAAGACTATCTTATGGGCTTCCAATGGGAGCGGAGATTGATTATCTAGATATTATAACACTTGATAAAGCATTAGAAGATCGTAAGAAAATTTCCGAATAAAAAAAGGCACACTAAATATAATTTATTAGGGTGATAAAATGAAAATAAAATTGGGAGTATTCTTAAGAAAAATAGTATTTTCTTTTGGTATTATTTATGGTATCAATATTATGTTAAAAAATGTTGGTATTTATATACCCATTAATTTTTTTACATTAGGTTTTACTACATTTCTTGGCGCTCCCGGTTTATTAACTTTATTTGCGATTTCTTATCTCATTGCTTAGGAGGTAATTATTAATTGTAGTGAGTTAGAAAATTTAATTGGGTATTATCATGATAAGAAGCTAGCTCATGCTTATTTAGTTTCTACTAATAATACTGATAAATGTTTAAAAGTTCTTTTAACTGTTATAAAGAACATTTTTTGCGTTCATGAATATCAAGATAACTGTGATAAATGTTCTTTATGCCATTTAATTGATTTATCAAATTTACCTAGTTTAAAAATTATTTATCCTGATGGAGAATTTATAAAGAAAGACCAAATACTTGAGTTAAAAAATCTTTTTTCAAAAGAAAGTTTATATACAAAAGAATCTATTTATATCATTGTTAATGCCCATAAAATGAATAAAGAAGCCGCTAATACAATGCTTAAATTTTTAGAAGAACCTGATGGTAATGTTATTGGCTTTTTTGTGACTAATGAAAAAGATAATATTATGCCGACAATTAGAAGTAGAACTCAAATAATTGAGGCTCTTTTTGCAGCTAATCAATATGAAAAATATAATATTTCTTTAGATAAATATAATGAATTATATGATATTTTACAAAAATATTTAAATAAAATTGAAATAGAAAAGAAAGGGCTAATTATTTATAACCGAGACTATTTTCAAGATTTAGAAAAAAATGATATCAAAATAATAATGCAAATGATGCTAGATAAATATAGTCAAATTTTATATTGTAAATTAGAAAATAAAAGTTTAAATGATGAAGATAAATATTTAGAATTTTTAAATATACCTAATTTAAAACGTAAAATAAATTATCTTATTGAACTATTAAATGAAATAAATTATAATGTTAACATCGAGATGTTTCTAGATCGTTTAGTCCTAGAATTTGAGGTGATAAATAATGAAACTTTATAGTGTTATTTATAGAGAAAATGGAAAAAAATATTTCTTTTTAAGTGAAGATGAATTACAAATAAATGATTATGTAATTGTTCAAACAGAAAAAGGATTGCAATATGGAAAAATAGCTGATGAAGCAAAAGATGTTAATAAAGATGAAGAAAGCAATTATAAATATATATTAAGAAAAGCTACAGAAGAAGATACAATTCAATTTCAAAATAATTTAAAAGATAATCAATTAGCTTTAAATAAATGTCGAAGTTTTGTTAAAGAATTAGACTTAAATATGAATGTTATAAGTGCTGAATTTACTTTTGATAGAGTTCAATTATTATTTAATTTTACTTCTGATGAAAGAGTAGATTTTAGGGAACTTGCTCGTAAACTTGCTGGTGTCTACCATACAAGAATTGAGTTAAGACAAATTGGAGCGCGTGATAAAGCCAAAGAAATTGGTGGCATTGGTGTATGTGGAGAAAAATTGTGTTGTGGTCGATTCTTAAATAAAATAGATGTTGTTTCAATGAATTTAGCTAAAGATCAAAATTTAGCTTTAAATCCATCTAAAATTAATGGTGTATGTGGCAGATTACTATGTTGTTTGCAATATGAAAATGAAAACTATCTTGAATGTTCCAAAGGACTTCCTCAAGTGGGAGATAACTATAATACCAAAAATGGTGAAGGCAAAGTTATAAGTGTTGATATTTTAAATCGTAAATTTAAAGTTTTAGTAGGTACTAATAAAGAAGAAATTACTTTACCAAGCCTAGATAAAGAGAATAGTAAAAATGCCAACTAAAAATTTGAATGACTTATTTGATTATGGTTTAAAAATTTATCAAGATGATGATAACTTTAAATTTTCTTTGGATTCTATTTTATTAGCGGAGTATGTAAAACTTAATAATAATGTGAAAAATATTTTAGATATTGGCTGTGGTAATGCCGCAATTCCTCTTATTTTAGCTACTAAAACTAAAGCTTCAATCGATGCTTTTGAAATTCAAAAACATATCTATGATTTAGCAGTAGAAAGTGTTAATTATAATCATTTAGATTCTCAAATATCCATATTTAATGAAGATATTAAAGATCATCAAAAAATTATTAAAAATAAAAAGTATGATATTATTACTTGTAATCCTCCATATTTTAAGGTTACTACTGGTAAATATTTAAATAATTCAGCATCTCTTTCTATTGCTAGACATGAATTAAAAATAACATTAGAAGAAGTAATGCAAATTGCCAGTAATCATTTAAATACTAAAGGAGAATTTTATTTAGTACATCGTTCTAATAGATTAGATGATATAATTATTAATGCTAATCTAAATAAAATACCAGTTAAAAATATTGCTTTAATAAGTACGGTAGATAATAATGAACCTTATTTAGTATTAGTAAGATGTGTTAAAGATGCCCTTCCGGGTGTAAAAATAAAAAATTATCTTTGCCTTAAAAATTTAAAAACATATCAAGGCATGTTTAAGGAGTAAAAATGAAATTAGTTGTGGGTTTAGGAAATATTGGTAATGAATTTAAGAAAACGAGACATAATGTAGGATTTATGGTGTTAGATAACTATTTAAATACCATTAGTTTAAATATGCCAGATTGGCAAGAAAAAATGGAATCTTATTTTTATAAGATCATAATTAATAATGAAGAAGTTATATTTATTAAACCAATGACATATATGAATTTATCTGGTATAGCAGTAGCTAAAGTAAGTAAATATTATAATATTGCTCCGGAAAATATTTTAGTTATCCAAGATGATGTTGACTTGCCACTGGCTAGTTACCGTATGAAAAAAAATTCCTCTTCTGGAGGACATAACGGTATTAAGTCAATTATTAGTGAATTAAATACGGATGCTTTTGGTAGACTAAAAATAGGGATAGGGAAAAATCCTCATATACCAACAGATAAATATGTTTTAGGTAAATTTAGTAATGAAGAATTAGAAACTTTAAAAATGAATTATGCTAATTATAATAGATGTATTGATTTATTTATTAATGAAAATATTGATTCTGCTATTTTTAAATATAAAGAAAATATAAAGGATTAGATAATATGGATTTTAGCGAATATTTTAATTTTACAAATGGTAGTACAACTTATGGATTAACAAATGAGTTAATCGCTTTTTATGTGTCTTCATTATACAATAAAACCCAAAAGAACATTTTACTTGTTACTAGTAATCTTTATGAAAGTAATAAGTTATATAATGTTATTAAAGAACATGAGCCAAATACCGAAATATTCCCCATGGATGATTTTATTACTTCTAAAGTAGTAGCTATGTCTCCAGAATTTACTTTAGGTAGACTTGGTGTTTTAGAACATTTAGCTAAAGAAAAATGTATTGTTGTGTCTAATTTAATGGGGTATTTAAAATTTTTACCTAATAAAGGAAGCAATAATGCCTATCACCTTACTAAAAATCAAGATTTTAATCGTGATGATTTTGTTAATAAGCTAGAGACTTTCGGTTATAAAAGAGAATCGATTGTTACTACTTCCGGAGAATATTCTTTAAGGGGATTTATTATCGATATTTTTGTAGTTAATGAAGAACATCCTATTAGATTAGAATTATTTGGTAATTCTATTGAATCTATTAGAGTATTTGATGAAAACACGCAAAGAACAATAAGAGAAATTGATCAAATAACAATTAAACCCTTTACGGAAGTAGAAACTATAGATAAAAGTTCTTTATATGATTATTTAGGGGACTCAATAGTAATATTTCTCAATATGGACCAAATTAAGGCAGCATATACTAAATTAAATGATGAAATATTAGAATATCAATTAGATAAAAATGAAAATCAAAAATATATGTTTACAATGGATGATATTAATCCAGACTATATCTTATATATTGATAACATTAATAATAAAAAGGATCTTCATATTGAAGAAACACCTAATTTTAATGAAAATTTTGAACTTTTAAAAAATATGGTTTATAAATGGACTAAAGAAAAGAAAAAAGTTTATTTTTATCTTTCAAAAGATAGGGAAATAAAAGAAATTAAAGAATATATTCCAGATGCTAATATTATTAAACAGAAAATAACTAAAGGATTTATTATTGGAAATAATATTTGTCTATCCGAAAACGATATTGGAATTGAAGTCCAAAGTGATACTAAATATAAAAATAATCTTCATATTGGTAAAAAAATTAAAAATTATAATGATTTAGAAAAGGGAGATTATGTTGTTCATTTAGCACATGGAATCGGTATATATGATGGTCTTGTTACATTAAGTAATAACGGTATTGTTAAAGATTATATTAGAATATTATATGAAGGTAATGATAAAATTTATATTCCGGTAGAAAAGATTAATAATATTTATAAATATAGTAGTAAAGATGGCTTAAAACCTAAAATTAATAAACTAAATTCTACAAGTTGGGCTAAAACGAGAACTTATATTAAAGCTAAAGCTAAAGATATTTCTAAAGAATTAATGGATTTATATGCTAAAAGAGCGGCGATTAAAGGAGTATCTTATAAAGATTATGCTGAAGAAGAAATTTTTGCTCATGCTTTCCCATACACTGAGACGAGAGATCAAAGTAAAGCTATCTTTGAAATTAATGAAGATTTAAAAAAGACTATTCCAATGGACCGTCTTTTGTGTGGTGATGTTGGTTTTGGTAAAACCGAAGTAGCTATGCGAGCTATTTTTAAAACTATTGTTAATAATTATCAAGTAATGTATTTATGTCCTACCACCATTTTATCTAAACAACAATATAAAGTTATTAAAGAAAGATTTAAAGATTATCCGGTTGAAATTAGACTTTTAAATCGTTTTACATCTACTAAAGAGACAAAATTAATTTTAGAGAATTTACAAAAAGGAACAGTTGATATATTGGTTGGTACTCATCGTATTTTAAGTGATGATATTAAACCTTCTAAATTGGGTTTATTAGTTGTAGATGAAGAGCAACGATTTGGGGTTAAACATAAAGAGAGAATAAAACAATTTAAAAATGATGTTAATGTATTAACTTTATCTGCTACGCCTATACCAAGAACACTTAAAATGGCTTTATCAGGTTTAAGAGATTTATCCATTATTGATACTCCACCAGTTAATCGTTATCCAGTTCAAACTTATGTAGTGGCGGAACAAGATCTATTAGTAAAAGATGCTATTTATAAAGAATTAAGTCGTAATGGTCAAGTTTTTATTTTATATAATCGCATCGAAGATTTAGATAAAATTGTAGATAAAATTAGTAAATTAGTGCCAGAAGCCAGAATATGTTATGCTCATGGACGTATGAGTAAAGAAGAACTTGAAGATGTAATGGATGATTTTGTTTCTTATAAATATGATATTTTGATTTGTACTACAATTATTGAAAATGGCATTGATATTTCTAATGCAAATACTTTAATTGTCTATAATGCAGATTGTTTTGGACTTGCTCAATTATATCAAATAAGAGGTAGAGTCGGTCGAAGTAATAAAGTTGCTTATGCTTATCTATTATACGATAATAAGAAAATGCTTAATGATATAGCAATTAAAAGATTACAAGCCATAAAAGAATTTACCAATTTAGGAAGTGGTTATAAAATTGCGATGCGTGATTTATCTATTCGAGGTGCTGGTGATATCTTTGGTAGTGAACAAGCTGGTTTTGTCGATGCCGTTGGTATTTCTTTATACACTAAATTAATTGAAGATGAGCTTAAAAAAGCTAAAGGTGAATATGTTGAAGAAGAGGATGACTCTAATAAAAATTTAATTGAAGTATCAACTCATATTAAAGATGACTATGCATCTGATGAAGATGTTAAAATTGAAATTCACCAAAAAATTAATGAAATAGATTCATTAGAAAAATTAGCAAGTGTTAAAGAAGAATTAGAAGATAGATTTGGTAAAATAGATCAAGATATGGAAATTTATATGTATGAAGAATGGTTTACTAATCTTTGTAAAATGTTAAATATTACTAAAATAAATACTACTAATCGCTTTGTAGAAATTACTTTACCTGAAGATTTATCACAAAATATTGAAGGTGATAAATTATTATTTGAAACTATGAGTATTTCTAGTAAATTTAATATTAAATATCAAAATAAATGCATTATTATTACTTTATTTTATAAAGGATTAGAAAAACACTATGTCTATTATTTAGTTAAACTATTACTGGCAATTAAAAATAATTAATAAAAAAGTTATCAACTATTTTTAAGTCGATAACTTTTTGTACTTATTCTAATTGCATATAGTGGTTTATATTTTTTCATAAATACTTATGGCTTAAAAACCCAGATAAAATCAAGCAATTGTAACTATTCAGACCTCAAAAGATAGGAATAAAGAATTTCTATCTTTTTAAATGTTGAAAAGTAAGAAAAAGAGA
>CANQGF010000009.1 GCA_947601485.1 uncultured Bacilli bacterium | reverse complement strand
GTAGCTATGTATGGACGGGATAACCGCTGAAAGCATCTAAGCGGGAAGCCTCCTCCAAGATGAATTTTCCCATTCTTTAAGAATTAAGAATCCTTATAGACTATGAGGTTGATAGGCTAGGGGTGGAAGCGTAGTGATACGTTGAGCTGACTAGTACTAATAATTCGACGATTTAACTTTTAATTTATTTAATTGTTTGATGACGCATTATCAAGTTTTTAAAGGACAAAATCCTTTATTGGTGACGATAGCTTAGTGGACACACCCTTACCCATACCGAACAAGGAAGTTAAGCACTAATACGCCGAAGATAGTGAAAGCAAAAATAGGTAGTCGCCAGTTTTTTTTTGCCCAAAAATATGTTACAATATATATATGTTAGGAGGTTTTGATTTTATGAAAAGAAATAATTATGGTTTTTTTATTGAAAAAGTTATAATACCACCTTTAAACTATGATTATTGCTATTCAATTAATCAAAACCTTAGTTCTTTTTCATTATATTTAAAAGGTATATTATATAATAATGCTTCATTACTATTTTTTACATCTGTTTTTAATCTTTTTCAAAGTTTAAATGAATATACATCTGATAATAAAATTTGCTATGAGAGTTATAGTCAAGCCTTAACTACCCATTTTTTAAAGTATTGTGATAAAATGGGATTAATTAAAATAATAAGTTGTGAGCAAGATGGAGAAATTGCTTTTGATCTTTACTATAAAGAATTAAATAATCAGTCTAAAAAATATTTACATAAAGTTTATGATGTAAAATTTTTAAAAATACGTTCTTTTAATAGTAATGATTTTCAACTTATAAAATCAATATTAAGATTTTTAAATATTGAGGAAGATAACTTGATTTTTAAAATTGACAAAGATCAAATTAAAATTGATGTTAATCCTAAACTAATTATTAATAGCATTAAAAATAGCGCATTTAAAAACGATTTCAAAGATTTTTTAGTTAATTATTCTTATGCTCTGTCATTAGATATAGGAAAAAAATTATCAAGAGGAAAAATAATATAAATGTTTAATTGTGTTAAATAGTCATAATTGTCTTGTTTAAAGGTTATTTTTTATTTATAATTAAATAAGGTGAGGATTATGAATTTTAAATATGTATCAAAAGATATTGATGATACTTTAAATTTAGCAGAAAATATTGAAAGCGAAAAATTTCCTAATATGGTAATTTGTTTAGATGGTGAACTTGGAAGTGGTAAAACCGTTTTTGTTAAGGGATTTGCCAAAGCTTTAGGAATTGAAGAAAATATTACTAGTCCAACTTTTAATATAATTAAAGAATATTTAAATGGGGAGATGCCTCTTTATCATATGGATGTCTATCGTTTAGATGAAACAGAAGAAGATTTGGGAATTAAAGACTATTTTAATAAAGGTGGCGTTACCATTATTGAATGGTCAGAAATGATAAAAAAGGATTTACCAGAGGAAAGACTAGAAATTGTTTTCAAAATAATTGATGAAAATACAAGAGTGCTTTTATTTAAACCTTATGGTAGAGTTTACGAAGAATTGTGTGAATCTGTTTTATAGGAGGAATTATGCATTTATTTATTGATACCCATTTAAATGATGTTGTTGTAATTCTATATAAAAATGGGAAAATTATAAAAAAAGAAATTATTAAAGATGAAGAAGAACATAGTAGAGTCCTAATGCCTTTAATTAATAAAATTTTGGACAAAGATAAATTAGAATCTATTATTGTTGTTAATGGTCCAGGATCATTTACAGGTGTAAGACTTGGTGTAACAGTAGCTAAAACATTAGCGTATACATTAGAAAAACCTATTAGAATGATTGATTCATTAAAATGTATGGCTTTAAGTACAGATGAAGAAGACAAAATAATGGGATTTAGTGATAAAAATGGCTATTATATAGGCATATTTGATGATGAATTCAATTTAGTTGGTGATTATTCTTATTTAACTAATTCTGAATATGAAGAATTTAGTGATAAATATCATGTAATTACAGATATTAAACTTGATTATGAAAAAATAATTGATTATGTCCTCTCTTTAGATGAGGTTAATCCTCATAAGGTTAATCCCATTTATGTTAAAAAAATAGCAGTGGAAAAATGATTAGAAACGCATCAAATAAAGATTTAGAGAGAATTAATGAGTTAGGGTTATTAGCTGTAAAAAATTTTTCTCAAACTTATAATATTAAAGATTATCTTAATAGTGATAAATATATTATCATAGTTAATGAAGATAATAATTATGTTAATGGTTTTATTTTATTATTAAAGAATCTTGAAATTTACGAATTAGAAGTTATAGCTGTTGATCCTAAATTTCAAAATCAAGGAATTGCCACTAAAATGATGAATTATGTGGGAAAAGAATATTGTAAGAAGGATGATGTCATACTTTTAGAAGTAGCAGAGGACAATAGTAAAGCCTTTAAGTTGTATCAAAAATTAGATTATGAAATCATTAATAGAAGAAAAAAATATTATGGCAATGTTGATGCTTATGTAATGAAAAAGGTGATTAAATGAAAGATATAAATATATTGAGTATTGAAACTTCTTGTGACGAAACAAGTATAGCGATAGTTAAAAATGGAATTGAAGTAGTTGCTCTTACTATTTTGAGTCAAATGGATACCCATGCTAATTATGGTGGTGTTGTTCCCGAAATAGCTTCAAGAATGCATACAGAAAACATTACAATGGTTTTAGAAGAAACGCTTAATAAAGCACATATGAAAGTTAGTGATTGTGACGCCATTGCGGTTACTTACGCTCCTGGATTATTAGGTTCTTTATTGGTTGGAGTCGAATTTGCTAAAGTTTTGTCTTATGTTTATGATTTACCTTTAATTAAAGTTAATCATTTAATCGGTCATATATATGCCAATAAAATTGGGGATAAAATGAAGTATCCAGCATTAGCTTTGATTATAAGTGGTGGTCATACTGAACTTATTAAAATGACAGATGATTATGAATTTACTAAACTTGGCGAAACACAAGATGATGCGATAGGTGAAGCTTTCGATAAAGTAGCTAGAGTAATTGGTTTAAAATATCCAGGTGGCCCTAATATTGAAAAATTAGCTAAAGAAGGATCTAATAACTATAAATTACCTAAAATGGCTAATGATGATACTTATAATTTTAGTTATAGTGGTCTTAAAAGTAGTGTTATTAATTTAGTAAATAAAGAAAAACAAAAAGGTAATGAAATTAATAAAGCTGATTTAGCTTGTTCTTTTCAAACCGCAGCAGTTGAAGAGTTAACCAGAAAATTAGAAAAAGCTTTACTTGAAACTGATATTAAAAATGTAATTATTGCTGGTGGTGTATCTGCAAATAAATATTTAAGAGAAGAAATTAGAAAGTTATGTGAAAAATATGATGCAGAACTTCAGTTACCAGAGTTTATTTATTGTACTGATAATGCGGCGATGATTGGAGCGGCAGCTTATCCTTTATATTTAAATGGTGATTTTACTGGTTTAGATTTAAATGCTTCATCAACTGCTGATATATGTTAATGAAAAATGTTGAAAACTAATTAATTTTCAACATTTTTTGGCATTTTTAATAAAAAAATTAAAGGAAATGAGAATTTGATTCTATTTTTTTCAATAAATATATTATATAATAAAAAAGCTTGGTGTTTAGTATGAATGATGAAAGTTTAGATTTTACAACTTATTATAATGATGACTCTTATAAAATGTATTGCCATGAAATAAGCAAATTTCCTAATTTAAGTGTTGAAGAACAAAAAGAGTTAGCTATACGTGGTGATTATGAAAAATTAATTAACTGTAATTTAAGATTAGTAGTTAGTATTGCAAGAAAATATGCTGAAAGATGTAGTCATTTAAAAATATTAGATTTAGTTCAAGAAGGTAACATAGGGTTAATGAGAGCTTGTGAAACATATAATCCTGATTTAGGAGCTTTTACGACTTACGCTACTAATTGGATTACTCAAAAAATATTAATTGCCTATAATAATGTAGAAAAAGATATTAGAATTCCCAAAAGACTTCAATATTTAGTTAGTGATTATAAATCTTTAATAAATTCTTATAAAGAATTAAAGAAACCTTTACCAAATGATAGTGAAGTATGTAAGCTTTTAAATATTAGTAAGGAAAGACTTATGGAAATTAAAGGTGCTTTAATTGAAAATTCTATAAGTATTAATGAACCTTATAATGATGAGTTTTTAAATGGCGATGAAGTAGAGGATTTTATCCCAGATGAAAATAGTGTAGATGAAGAACAAATTGTTAATCATTTATATGATCATGATTTAATTTTAGTTTTAAAAAATGTTTTAGAACCTTCACTTTATTATATTATTTATCATTTGGTATTATCTGATGATCATCAAACACTAGATAAATTATCTAAAATGTTAAATATAACAAGAGAAGGGATTAGAGTTAAGAAAAAAAGGGCATCTGAAAAAATAAAACAATGTTTAAGCGATGATAGTTGGTTATTTAAAAAAACATTAGATGAATTAAAACAAAAATATCATAACATTAATAAATTAAAAATAGAACCGATTGAGCCATTAGATATTATAAAGTACTATTATCTTAAAAATGATTTATCTAAATTGGAAGATATATTATATAGATTAATTTATTTTGGTGAAGCTTATTACTCAGATATAGATTTATGTTCAAAAATGAATATATCATATAATGAATTACAAAATATAAAAAAATCATTAGAAAAGAAATTATTAGGAATTAAAGAAAATGAAACAGATTTTGTTAATTTTAAAAAAGAAACCATGGCCAAAAATGGGACTTCAATTTTTAAATTAATTGAATTTGATAATAATCCATTAATAGAGTCAGTTGAAAATAGTAACGTTCCAAATATAAAAAGTAAAAAAATGTTAATTTTTCAAAAAATACAAAGTTATTATACTGATCCATCTGGTAGTATTGATGAAAATAGAAAAATTGATTTATGTGTCTTTTTAAAAATATTTCTTACCAATATGCAATATTATTTATTATATAATATTGTGTTAAGTAATAATCCTAAAAGTTATACTGAATTAGCTAAAGAAATGGATGTCTTATCAAGTAATGTTAAGATTTATTTTCATAGTATTTTAAAAAAAGTTTATGATTTATTTGATAGTAATCAGATTGATTCTAATATAGAAAGCCTTAAGTCAGAATACCAAGATGACTTTTTAAGATTAAAAATTGATCCTTTAACTCCTTTAGATATCTTAAAATATATGTATGTACGGGATGATTTAAACGATAAAGAATTAAAAATTTATCAATTATATTTATTTGATGAAATTAATTATGCTATAGAGGATTATGCTAAACTATTAAATTTAACTATTGATGAAGTTATAAAAATTTTAGATAATTTAAAAGATATAGTAAATAGAAAACTTTCTAATGAACAAGAATTTAAAAATTTTTGTAATGAAACGATAAAAGAATATCATAGTTCGATATTTAAAGTAGATAATGTGGGTCAAGACATATTAAAAAGAAAAATTAAATAGTATAAAAAAGCTGATTTTGTTCAAAATATAAATGTAGAGGTTTACTCTACGATCAAAAGGCCTCACTTGTGAGTGCCTTTTTAGATTTATAAATAAAAAGTATTGCAAAACATACTTATGTTTGATATAGTATAAGTGCTTGCATATTTTAAAAAGAGTGGATAAAATATTAGAAGTTGGTGATAGTATGGATAAAATTGTAATTAGGGGAGCAAGAGAAAATAATTTAAAAAATGTTGATTTAGAATTACCTAAAAATAAATTGATTGTTATGACTGGAGTTTCTGGTAGTGGTAAAAGTAGTTTAGCTTTTGATACAATTTATGCTGAAGGGGAAAGAAGATATGTGGAAAGTCTTTCAGCTTATGCGAGACAATTTATTGGTGGTGGTGAAAAGCCAGATGTTGACTCTATTGAAGGGTTATCTCCAAGTATATCTATTGATCAAAAAACAACTAATAAAAATCCTCGTTCAACAGTGGGTACTATAACTGAATTGTATGATTATTTACGACTTTTGTTTTCGCGAATTGGGATACCTTATTGTCCGACACATAAAATACCTATTAAAAGTCAAAGTATAGAAGAAATGACTAATAAAGTATTGGCTTTTGATGAAGGAGTTAAAATTGAAATATTTGCTCCTGTTGTAAGAGGAGAAAAAGGAACTCATAAAGATTTAATTGATGATTTAAGAGGTAAGGGGTTTACTAAAATTAAAGTTAATGGCGTTATGTATAATGCAGCCGATGAAATAACACTTGAAAAAAATGTTAAAGATGATATTTATGTTTTAATAGATAAATTACCAGTTTCTAGTGATGAGAGAAGTCGAATTTTTGAAGCTATAGAAACAAGTTGTAAAATGGCTAATGGTCTTGTTATCATTAGAGTTAATGATGAAGAAGATATTTTGATGAGTGAAAATTATGCTTGTCCTTATTGTAATTTTTCTTTAAGTGAACTTGAACCAAGAATATTTTCTTTTAACTCACCTTATGGTGCATGTGAAGAATGTAAGGGGCTTGGAACAAGATTAAAAATAAGTGAAGACTTACTAATTCCTGATAAAAATAAAAGTATTAATAAAGGCGCTATTGTGGCAATTAATCTAGATAATACAATGTATATGAGTAGTCTTAAAACCGTTGCAGAACATTATAATATCGATTTAGATGTCCCAGTTAAAGATATGAAAAGAAGTGATTTAGATATCATATTATATGGTACTAAAGATATTATGGATTTTCATTATACAGCGAAGAATGGAAGTACAAGAGATACTAAATCGAGATATGAAGGAATAATAAATAATTTAGAAAGAAGATATTTAGAAACTAATAGTTCATGGATTAGAGAATGGATTGAAGGTTATATGATTGAATCCATTTGTCCTAAATGTCATGGTACAAGATTGAAAGATGAGATTTTAGCAGTTAAAGTTAATAAAAAAAGTATTTATGACTTATGTGAAATGGCAATCGATGAGCTAATTACTTTTTTAGAAAATTTAAAACTAACAAAAGAAGAGGAAGAAATTAGCCGTTTACTTCTTAAAGAAATATTATCAAGACTTCACTTTTTAATGAATGTTGGACTTAATTATTTAACTTTAGCAAGAAGTGCTGCGACTCTTTCAGGTGGTGAAGCCCAAAGAATTAGACTTGCAACACAAATTGGTAGTCGTTTATCAGGCGTTTTATATGTTTTAGATGAGCCTTCGATTGGTCTGCATCAAAGAGATAATGAAAAATTAATAAATTCTTTAAAAGAAATGCGTGATTTAGGTAATACCCTTATTGTTGTTGAACATGATACTGATACTATGTTAGCAGCGGATTATTTAGTAGATGTTGGTCCTGGAGCAGGTGATGAAGGTGGCTATATAGTGGCTGCTGGTACTCCAGAAGAAGTTATGCAAAATGAAAATAGTATTACGGGACGTTATTTATCAGGTAAAGAGAAAATTGAAATACCTAAAAAAACGCGTAAAGGAAATGGTTTATTTTTAGAAGTTAAAGGCGCTAGTGAAAATAATTTAAAAAATATTAATGTTAAATTTCCTTTAAATAAATTTATAGTAGTAACAGGTGTTTCCGGAAGTGGAAAATCTACTTTAGTTAATGAAATATTATATAAAACACTACATAAAGAAATTTATAATTCTAAAGATATTCCTGGAAAATGCAAATCTATTAAAGGAATGGAAAATGTTGATAAAGTAGTAAATATTAGTCAAGACGCTATTGGAAGAACACCAAGAAGTAATCCTGCAACTTATGTTGGAGTATTTGATGATATACGTGATGTTTTTGCTAATATGAAAGAATCCAAAATGCGTGGTTATGATAAAAGTAGATTCTCTTTTAACGTTAAAGGAGGAAGATGTGAAGCTTGCTTTGGCGATGGTGTTAAGAAAATAGAAATGCATTTTTTACCAGATGTGTATGTTCCATGTGATGTTTGTGGAGGAACGCGCTTTAATAAAGAAACTTTAGATGTTAAATTTAAAGGAAAAAATATTTCTGAAATACTTGATATGCGAGTTAATGAAGCTATTCCATTTTTTGAAAATATTCCTAAAGTTCGTGATAAATTACAAGTAATGAAAGATGTTGGTTTATCTTATATTAAGCTAGGTCAAGGAGCTCCTACTTTATCCGGTGGTGAAGCTGGAAGAGTTAAACTTGCTAAAGAGTTACAAAAAAAAGCAACAGGAAAATCAGTATTTATTTTAGATGAACCAACTACTGGACTTCATTCTGATGATATTAAAAAATTATTGGTGGTATTAAATCGTATTGTTGATAATGGCGATACAGTAATTGTTATTGAACATAATTTAGATGTTATCAAACAAGCTGATTATGTTATTGATCTTGGCCCTGAAGGTGGAAGATTTGGCGGTGAAGTTATTGCCACTGGTACACCAAAAGAAGTTAGTAAAGTAGAAAAATCTTATACAGGTCAATTTTTAAAAAAAATCTTTGATAAGGAAAGTTAATTAAAATATAAGAAAAAAAGACTATTTAGAAAAAATTTCTGAATAGCCTTTTTCATTAGAATAATCTAATTAAACATCCTAGTAAGTTATTAGCACTATGAATTACAATATTGGTACTAATATTATTTGATTTAATATAAGTATAAGCAAGAACCATTCCCATTGCCATGTAAGGAAGAGCTAAAACTAAAGTATTAATAATATTAGCTTCTTGACCAATGGTATGAAGTAATCCAAAACAAGCACCGGAAATGATAATAAATAAATTATCATCTTTAATTAGCTTACGGAAGCAACCACGGAAAACTGTTTCTTCAACAATCGGGGCGTAAATTACTGATGCAGGAAGAAGATACCAAAGAGGTAAACTATTTATACTTATTTGATTTTGACTAGTAATCATTTCTCCATTTAATAACATAATTATAAATGATATAACAATATTAGCTAGTAATAATAAACCATAATTTTTGAGTAAAAAGCTACTATAATTAGCGATATTTTTAAATAGAATTTTAAAACCTCTAAATAATTCTTTGTGAAATAAAATAATTGTTATTAAAAGTAAAAATAAATCAGTCCCAATATTATAAAGAATTTTAAATGTATTACTTAAATTAGTAAAGAAGTGAGTTATGATATCACCAAGTGTAAAACTAACAAATAGATAAATAATAATTAGTATAAGACTTTTTATTGTATCATTTGGAGAAGTTTCTTTTTCTAAAATAGGCATTTCCTTTTTTTCTTTAGTATCTCCCTGTATATTTCTTAATAGTAAAATATTAATAATTGAAATAAGCATTATAATGGTATTACTAGAAGTAAGAAAAATAATAATTGATATTGCCACCAAAAGATTTTTATATTTAGATTCTTTGTTTTTACTAAAAATAAAAATTATAATTAAAAAAGCTATAATACCCATTATACCTAAAGTATAATAAAAAACGGGATTATTAATTACTTGGGATACATTACTTAATGAGTCACCTAAACTTTCTGTATCAACATTAATTAATTCTTTAACATTAAAAAAATTCATATAAATTAAATCTATAATACCGATAATAGATGAAATAATAAAATATTTTTTTTCGCGCATATTTATCCTTTCTTTCTAAATATTAGTATAGCATAAATATATTGCAAAGAAAAAGGATATATGTTAATCTTTAAATTATCTGGAGGCAATATGATAGAAGTAAAAAATGTATCAAAAAAATTTATTAAAAATGATAAAAAAGAAAAAATATCATTTTTAGCAGATGAGGACATAACATTTACAGCGCATGAAGGTGAAATAGTTGGTATTTTGGGACCTAATGGAGCTGGAAAAACTACGCTTTTACGAATGATAGCGGGTATTATGAAACCTACTAGTGGTACTATAACTATTAATGGTATGACTTATGATAATAATGACATTGAAATAAAAGAACAAATAGCTTTTTTATCTGGTAATACTAAACTTTATAAAGATATAACCGGGTATGAATTACTTAAAATGTGTGGTGAATATTATCATATAGATCCGAAAAAAATAGATGAGATTATTAATGATATTGTCAAAGAATTTGCATTAGAAGGTTTTATTAATCAAAGAATTGGCACTTTATCTACAGGTCAAAATCAGAGGGTAGCTATTGCTAGATGTGCTCTTCACAATCCTAAATACTATATTTTAGATGAAGCCACTAGTGGCCTTGATACAATATTGAGTCAAATTGTTTTGGACTTTATTAAAGGTGAAAAAAATAAAGGTAAATGTATTTTGTATTCCACACATTATATGGAAGAAGCAGAAAATATTTGTGATCGTGTTGTTATTATTAATAAAGGAAAAGTTGTTAGAGTAGATAGTCCTGATAATATTAAAAAAGAAACCAAGACCACTAATTTAAGAGATGCATTCTTTAAACTAATCGGAGGTATTAAAGATGAAAAGTAGTATATTTATTACATTAAAAAAAGAAATTAGAGCTATCTTAAGAGAAAAGAAATCTTTAATAATTATGTTGTTGACTCCTTTTATAATCCCTCTTTATTTTTTGATATTCTCTTATATTTTTGATAGTACTATGAATGATATCACTATGCCGTCATTAGATGAAAAATATCAAGTAGGCATCAATTACAATTTAAATGATATTGAAAAAGAAATTGTTAAAGATATGGATATCAATTTAGTAACTTATGAAGATGCTCAAAGTTTAAGTGAAGCTTATGAGAATAAGGAAATAGTTGCTTATATTATTTATAATGATCATAATTACAAAGTTTATTGCAATGAGATGAGTGATGATGGAAGTATTGTTAGTAGTTATATTTCTAATTACTTTGAAAGTTATAATACTTATTTAGCAAATGTTTATTTAGAGAGTATTGGAGCTGATACTAATCGAGTTTATCATAATATTTCTTATGAATTTGAAAGTCTTGCTGGTAGTAATTTTATGATGGATACTTTGATGTCTATTGGTTTTACTTTTGCTCTTATGACTATTGTTTTAACCGCTATTTATACTACAACTGATATTTTGGCTGGTGAAAAAGAAAGAGGAACTTTAGAAACATTCTTAACTTTTCCTATTAAAAGCTATGCTATTATAGTAGGTAAATATTTGGCTATTATGGTATCATGTATTATAACAGCTTTAATAGATACCATTTTAATTATAGGATCATTATTTATATCTTATAAATGCTTTGCTATTTATGATAATGCTACATTAAATTTATCACCCATTACAATTATAGCGGCCCTTATTATTTTAATTGCTTTTGCTATTTTCATAAGTGGACTTGCTATATTAATATCATCAAAAGCTAAAACTTATAAAGAAGCTCAAAGTGTTTTAACTCCCCTTAGTATGATTACGATTATTCCTATGTTTTTAACAACGGCAGGAATAGAACTAAATTTACCATTATCTTTTGTACCAATCATTAATCATACTTACTTATTACAAGATTTACTTATAGGTAATAGTAATATGTTATATACATTAATTACTTTTGGTACTACAATTATTTATACAATCTTTATTATTATATTAATTAGTCGTGTTTATCAAAAAGAAGATGTTTTATTTCAAAATTAAGATTATCATTTTACTCTAATTTGTGCAAAAAGAATTGAATTTAATTGTGCAAAAAGAATTGAATTTAATTTATTAATTATGATAAAATATCTGTAGGAGAACGTTATACGTTACCTAGTGTTTCTTGCTAGCTTCGGCTAGCTATTTTAATAAAAAAATTAATACTTATGTAAAATAAAGTCAAAACTAATTTTGCTAAAATAAAATTTAAAAAAATATTGAATTTAATTTATTAATTATGATAAAATATTTGTAGGAGAACGTTATACGTTACCTGTGTTGCATGCTAGCCTCGGCTAGCTATTTTTATTATCAGAATTAGCAACGCTAAAACTTGAATAAAAATAATGATTAATAAAAAATCTACGCGACTTTTATCTCTCATAAGCATCACTCCTTCCTAACTTCCAAAACCCCCTACACCTTGGTGTAAAAAGTTTTTGAATTTAGTACGGTAACGCATAATAGTTCTCCTATATCTATTTAATCACAATATTTTTTACAATGTAAAGACCTAAACTAATTAAAAAAGACGATTGTATTACCAAATCTCTTAGAGATTTGGTAATATTTTTCTTTCATTAACGAAAATTATTAAATTTAAATTAACTTGCTATTCACAGGTTATCTTTTTTGCTTTATAATTATACATATGAGGTGATATGATGAATCCAGTGGCATTTACTATCTTTAATGTAGAAATTAGATGGTATTCCCTTATGATATTACTTGGGATGATTTTAGGTTTATTCATTGTTTTAAAAGAGAGTAAAAGGTTTAATTTATCTACAGATTTTGTAGTTAATTTATTCTTTTGGGTTATTATTTTTGGATTAATTGGAGCAAGAATTTATTATTGTATCTTTAATTTTTCTTATTATAAAGATAATATTCTAGATATTTTTAAAGTTTGGGAAGGCGGACTTGCCATTCATGGTGGAATAATTGCTGGCTTTTTAACTTTACTTATTTATTGCAAAAAGAACGATGTTAATCCTTTTAAAATGACTGATATAGTGGTAGTACCTCTTTTATTAGCACAAGCTATTGGAAGATGGGGAAATTTCTTCAATAGTGAGGCTCATGGGTTTGCCACAACTTATTATAGATTAAAAGAATTACACATTCCAGAATTTATTATTAATGGTATGAAAATTGGTAATGTATATTATCATCCTACTTTCTTCTATGAAAGTATGTATTGTTTAATTGGATTTATTATTCTTCTTTTTGTAAGAAGAATCCGTTATTTAAAAAGAGGACAATTAACATGTCTTTATTTAATGTATTATTCAATAGGTAGATTCTTTATTGAAGCTATGCGGACAGACTCTCTTATGTTAGGTGGATTTAGAATGGCTCAAATTGTATCACTTATTTCTTTTATAGCGGGTTTAGTTATTTTTGTTATTTTATGTAGAAAAAGTAAATTTGAAGATTTATATAATGATAAATAAAGAGAATAGAAAGGTTTTATATGTACGATTTAATAATTATTGGTATGGGTATTGGGGGTATTACAGCAGGTATATATGCTAAAAGAGGAAATTTAAATGTTTTAATGGTTGATAAAAATACTCCCGGTGGGATGCTTAATAATATTGAAAAAATTAGTAACTATCCTGGACTTATCAATGTTAAAGGTAGTGATTTTGCTAACATTTTGTTTGAACAAGTTAAAGAACTAGCTATTCCTTATAAGTTAGAAGAAGTAATTAATTTAAAAATTGAAGAAGATGTAAGAATAGTTGTGACTGATAAAGGGGAATATAGAGCATCCAATGTAATAATTGCAACTGGTACGAAACCTAAATATTTAGGGCTTGATAATGAAAAAGATTTATTAGGAAGAGGCATTAGTACTAATGCTACTTTAGAAGGCAGTGACTATAGAGATAGTGATGTGGCCGTTGTTGGATCTGGTAATAGTGCTTTACAAGAATCTTTATATTTAGCAAGTATCTGTCATAAAGTATATATTTTAAATCGAAAGACTGGTTTTAAAGGGGAAGATATTTTAATTGATAAAGTTAAAAATAATCCTCATATTGAAATTATTTATGGAGTAAATATTAAAGAATATCAAGAAATTGATGGTAAAATTACGGGGATTATTTTAGATAATGATATGAAACTTGATGTTAAAGGAGTATTTATTTATATAGGCTATAGACCAAATACGGATATTTTTAAAGATTTAAATATTACTAATTTACAAGGACATATTATTGTTGATGAAAATTTTGAAACTAAAATTGAAGGTGTTTATGCAATAGGAGATGCTATTAAAAAAGATATTTATCAATTAGTAACAGCGGCATCAGATGGCATTCACGCTGTAAGTAATATATCTAAAATTAATAATTAAAAAATTTTAGTTTTATATAAAAACGATTATGCTATTTGCGCATAATAGTTAAATTGGTTCATAAGATTAAAACATGATATCTATTTGCAATGTTTTTTTGGTATAAGAGATAGAAGCTTGTTTGTACTAGATTGAGCAGCTTTTGAATATTTGGGAAAACTTTTTAAAATTTCTAATCTTTTTGCTTCAATTTCTATAAAGAATTTTAAAATTAAAGTTTCATCAGTTAATATATTAAGAATTTCATTAGAAAGTCTATCTAATTTAAAACAGCATCTATTAGTAATGGTAACAATGCCATTCTCTATATTAAAATCTTCTAAACATAAGTCATGTTTAATTACAATGCCCAATTTGCGTTCGTTAAATTCCTTTTGCATAAATAAAATAAATTGATTAAGTTCTGATGTAGTAGCAAAATTTTCTTCAAAAAGTTGAAGCTTTGCTTTAATTAATGCTAACGCTACATATTCTTTTGGCAAAAATGGATCTGTCATATTGTTTCACTTCACTGGTTATTATATAACACTTTTTATATTTTTTATATATTATTTTAAATAAAGTATAAGTTTTTGGATTATAGTGCTATTTTGGAATTATCACCTAATAATTAAAAGTTGTTGTATATAAAAAATAAATGTGCTAAAATTATAAATAGGAAAACGCATATGCGTTGCCTATGGTGTTATCTAACTCTTTCGAGTTAGATTTTTAGTATTAGCAGGAGCAAAGCTAGTGCTAGCACTAAAACAATAAATAATTGTATCGTTTCACGATATTTCTTACTCATTGACATCACCTGCCTTTCTATCCAAAACCCACCTGAGTTTTTTCAAAAAAGTTAGGCAACGACATATACATCTTCCATAGTTATTAATTAAACCAACTTATTTTGTTTTTGTAAATAGTTTTTAATTTAGTTTTTTAAAAAATTAATATTTTTGTTACCAAATCTCTAGAGATTTGGTAATTTTTTTCTTTTTATTTTAAGTAAAAAATGTTATAATAATTAATACTTTTTCAAGGGGGATAATTTATGAATTTAATTGAATTAATAAAAAAGTTATTTAAACATCATAAAATAAATACTAATGCAGAATTAGTACGCCCTCTTGATATAATTAAAATACCAAAAAGAAAAGAATTTAATAACGATAGTTTAGTAGATTACTATAAGAATGAGTATAGTAGTATTTTATCAACTATGAAAGATTATGATACTTTAATTTTAGAAGCTGATGTACTTAATAATCATATTAAAATGACTATTGAACTATTATTTAATATTTCTATAAAAGAAGCTGGAATAAAAGAAAAAAGTGTTGAAGATAGAATTAATTATTTAATAAATAGTGAAAAGTTAGATTTATATAAAAATGATATTAACACTTTACAAAATGAAGTAATCGGAAGATTACTAGCCATAAGTGAAATAAGAAAAGAATTATTTTTAAGTAAAAAGAAAAAAGAAGCCATTGATAATATAATAAATAGATTATGTTTATCATTAAATACTTTATATTCTATAGAAGTAAGTATTATAACTAATATTGAAAGATATAAAAGTGAAAGTAAATATAACTCTGAACCAAGTAAAGAAGAAAAGGAAAAAGAATACGAAATAATAGATGAAAAGATAAAGCACTTAAATTGGTTACAACAAATATTAGATAATAATTCACAAATTAATGTTAGAACAGATGTTAATTATATATTAAGTGATTTAGCATCAGTTGAAAAGCAATTAGAGGAATATACATATATTCATAAAGTTGAAATAACTGAAGAAAGTAAAAATAATGAAATAAATAACTTATTAAAAATTCCTTTTGATATAGAACATAAGGATGAATTATTGAAAAAAATTGAAGAAATTGAAATAAAATATCGTGTCTTTTATGAATATCGGGAATATCAAGAATATGGAGATATTGCCATAGATGAAAGTGATTTAACAAATATTTATAATTTAAAATTTAGTGCTCTTTCCATAAGCAAAGATGGAATAGTTGAAACATTTGTTAACAAAGATACAGATAAATTAGAATTAGAATATTATCAAAATATCATATTCAGTATGATTCAAAACATAATACTAGGAAGAAATGAATATTTTAATGAATTATTTAAAGGCGATATTGAAAAAGCTGTTTCTTTATTAATTGATGGATTAAAATATGGTAATAACGAAATAAGTTATGAAGAAATATTAGAAAATAAGTATTTATTAAATTTATTATTAGCATTAGATAAGGGTGAATTATCTTCATTTTATGATAATTATAAAATTAGTTCAGATATTTTTTGTATAGCAACTAACTTTAATGGTGTCTTTACCCTGAATAACACCATTCCACTTGAAACATATTTCTTTTTTAAAGATTTTTTACCTTTAAAATTATTATTTGATAAATCTATTAAAGTTGAAAATGCCACCATTATAAAAAATTTATATAATGATTTTTACAAATTGTACCTTACAAAGGGACAAAAAAATGCTATATATAATTTACCAGAGGGCATAAAAAGCATTGATAAAAGCAATTATTATAGTGACCCAAAAATAGAAAAATTATTAAATAATATTGATAAAGACGCTAATGATAAAATTGTCTATTTCCCAAGTAGTTTAGAGGATGTTTATTTTCCACTCTTTTCTGATGATTGTCAAACTAATAATATCATTTTAAATGAAGGTTTAAAACAATTAGGATGTAAAGCTTTTTATAATCAAAAGTTTTATAATATAACAATCCCTAGTACAATAGAATATATTGATAGGTTTGCCTTTGATTATAGCACTCTTAAATTAATAACTTTTAATAATATAAGTTTTTCTAAATTTGTAGAGTTAGGTGATGAAATGTTTATGGGTAATTTTGTTGAAAATAAGGGGATTACTCATTCACTTTTACAGTATATTACTTTTCACTATGATGTCTTGGATATGAATATAGATATATCAATTTCATCGTTTAATAAAAAAGACTATCACAACAATGTTTTTGCAGGTTTTTACTTTGTTATTTTTAGAGAAATTTATATTAAATTATTATCAAGATTTAAAAATTTGAAAGTAATGTTACAAATATTTAATATTTCGGAAGAGATAGAGGAAATGTCATATGATGATTGGGATTTTAATGATGATAAAATAAGAAATGATGTTATTGCTAAAGTAGAGATGTTACTAAATAAGGTTAGTGAAACAGAAAAAACTTTAGATGAATTTATTAAAAATAATTATGGTAAATACAGAATAGAAAAAGAAAAATTAAAGCATAAATTAACCTTACTTACCCAAAAGAAATTTTATTATGAAATTAAAGATGACTTATTAAAAGAAATAAATGATTTAGTATTAGAATTTAAAAATAGTGCTTATATACCAAAAGAATTTAATGAACACTTTGATTTTTCTAATGGTTGTGTTTATGAAAAAAAATATTTTTCTAAAATAGAAGATATGGCTATAGATGATAATGATTTTTATAATTTATATAATTTAAAATATAATGCATTAACGCTATCTAATAATGGTTTTATTGATTTATTTTATGACAAAATAGAGGATGATAAAGAAAAAGAATATTATGAAATGATAGTTCATGAAAAGATTGTATCTTCTCATAGACATTTGGGGCTACTAAAAATAGATTATAATCGAATAATTGGTTTTTACAATGAAGTTTTTAAAGATAGCCAAGAAGTTTTAAATAATTTCTTTTTATTAAATTTTTTAAATGCCATATCACAATATGATTTCACTTATAAAACAGAATCAGGAAAACATAGCCTTTATAATTTATTTGAAAATATTACTGTTCAAAATGGTCTTAAAATTAGCGATAAAGAGGATCTTTCTGGTGAAGGAATATTTACTTATGATCGAAATTACTTTACTTTAGGAAGTGCTTTATTATTTAAAAGATTTCATATTTTAAAAGAAGATATTAGTTTTGTTTATCAAGATCAAGTATTTAATATTCCTAAAAGTTTAGTTGAATTTTATTATATATATATAAATCATGCACAGGACTCAAATAGATTTTTGATACCTGAAGGAATAAAATCAATAAAAGATATTTATAAAATTTCTGAAGTTTCTTCAGTTATAGGTACAGGTTCACCATTTGAAGATAGAGATATTGATCTAGCTAATTATATTAAAAAGAATGCTACTAAAAAAATATTAGCGATGCCTAAAAGTTTAAGAAAAATTACTGGTCGAATTGATGTACCTCTTAATCATGTTTATTTAAATGATGGACTTATAACAATAGACGGAAATGTTTTTAGTACTCAAGATATTACTGAAGTTTATATTCCTTCAACTATACAATATATTGATAACGATGCTTTTAATACTGATAAAATACTTTCAATATGTATTAAAGAAGATGCCCTAATTGAAAATGGGGAAGAGTATTTAGCAAATATCTTGAAAAATTTTAGAATAGTACAAGATCAAGAGAAAAAAATTGTAAAATTTGATTTACAATCCATTTTTATTATAGTAAGTGATTATAATACATATAAATATGAGCTTCCTTCATTTGAAGATGTAGTAGATGAAATAGATTTTAGCTCTGTTAATTATTATGAAAAAAATATCTGTATTCATCTTATTTATAAAGATATAATGGAAAGAATTAATGTCCGTCGTAGAGTAAGAATCAAAAATTAAAATCTAATTGAGATTTAGGCCTTTTATTAGTATAATAAATTTGGTGGTAGTATGTTAGTTAGTAATAATTGGCAAGATTATAAAATATTAAAAACAAGTAAGGGAATGAAACTGGAAAGTTGGCAAAATATTTTGTTACTTAGACCAGATCCAGTTGTTACTTGGGATTTAGGTGGTTTTGATGATTATAAAATAAATGCTATATATTATCGGAGTAATTCTGGTGGAGGACATTGGGAAAATAAATTAAAAACACCAGAGTCTTGGATAGTTAATTATCAAGATTTAAAATTCTTAATTAAAGAAATGGGATTTAAACATACAGGGTTATTTCCCGAACAAGCTAGTAACTGGGATTTAGAAATGGATTTAATAAAGAACGCTAATAGAGATATTAAAGTTTTAAATTTATTTGCTTATACCGGAGCCTCAACTGTGGCTTGTCTTAAAGCAGGGGCAAGTGTTGTGCATGTTGATTCCTCTAAAGGAATGATTGAATGGGCTAAAGAAAATGTTAAATTAAATCATTTAGAAGATAAACCAGTTAGATTTTTAATTGATGATGTTTTTAAATTCGTTAAAAGAGAAATAAGAAGAGGCAATAAATATGATGCCATTATCATGGATCCTCCTAGTTATGGAAGGGGTGCTAATGGGGAAGTTTGGAGTTTGGAAAAGGATTTAGATGAACTTGTTAAATTGTGTAAGGAACTATTAAATGATAATTTTTTGTTTTTTATAATTAATACTTATTCTACTAATTTACCTAATCTATCTTTAGAAAATATTTTAAAAATTAATTTTCCTAAACAAAATATTTTAGTAGATGATTTATGCTTACCTATTCAAAATTCTAATTTATATTTACCATGTGGAATAACAGGACGGATTACTAATGAATAATTTAAAAATATTATATGAAGATAACCATCTTATTGTTGTTTTCAAAAAGCCTAATATTTTATGCCAAAGTGATTACACTAAAGATTTAGATTTACTTACAATGGTTAAAAATTATTTAAAAGAAAAATATCAAAAGCCAGGTAATGTTTACTTGGGTTTAGTCCATAGATTAGATCGTCCAGTTGGAGGTTTAATGGTATTTGCTAAAACAAGTAAAGCTGCCAGTCGTCTTTCAAAAATAATAAGTAATCATGAAATGACAAAAGAATACTTACTTGTTTGCCATGGCAATTTAAAAGGTAAAGGGATAATGGAAGATTACATT
Source organism: uncultured Bacilli bacterium (assembly GCA_947601485.1). Classification (GTDB taxonomy): domain Bacteria; phylum Bacillota_I; class Bacilli_A; order RF39; family UBA660; genus SIG200. Next base: position 13,462 of record CANQGF010000009.1, on the reverse strand, counting down.
TTAAAAAAAGATGAGATAAGTGTTATTTCTAATGAAAAACAAGGAAAATATGCTAAGTTAGAATATGAAGTTTTAGAAAATAAAAATAATTTAAGTTTAGTTAAAGTTAATTTAATTACAGGACGTCATCATCAAATAAGATTACAATTTGCTCATCGTAATTATCCTTTATATGGTGATCAATTATATGGTTTGCAAGACAAAAAACAAATTGCTTTGTTTGCTTATCATATTAGGTTTCATCATCCCGTTAAAGATGAAATAATGGACTTTAAGTTACTACCGGAAGGGGGAATTTGGGATGAATTTGAATATGAAGCATGAGTTATTAGTTCCCGTTGGTGATTATCCTTCTTTAATCGCGGCGATTAATAATGGAGCAGATGCCGTTTATTTAGGTGGCAAAAAATTTGGCGCTAGAGCGTTTGCTAGTAATTTTACTTTAGAAGAAATTAATGACGCTACTAAATTATGTCATTTATATGATGTTAAAATTTATATAACAGTTAATACTTTAGTTTATGAAAGAGAAATAGATGAGGTTATAGATTATGTTAGATCTTTACATAAAATAGGAGTTGACGCTCTTATTATGCAAGATATCGGTTTAATTAATTTAGTTCATCAAAAATTTCCCAATTTAGAAATTCATGCTTCAACACAAATGCATAATCATAATAAATATTCTCTAGATTTTTTAGAAAAGTTAGGTATTAAAAGAGTCGTTTTTGCTAGAGAATTACCCCTAGATTATATTGATTCTATTGAAACGCCTTTAGAAAAGGAAGTTTTTATTCATGGCTCTTTATGTATCTCTTATAGTGGGAATTGTCTTTTTTCATCTGCCATTTTAAATCGAAGTGGCAATCGTGGAGAATGTGCTGGTATGTGTCGTCTTCCTTATAAACTTTATGAAGATAATCAATTAATTGAAACGGAAGGTGATTATTTATTAAGCCCTAAAGATTTATGTTCTATAAATGATTTTGAAAAATTAATGGCTAGTAATATTAAATGTTTTAAAATTGAAGGAAGAATGAAAAGTCCTCTATATGTTGGAATGGTCACAAAAATTTATAAGACTTTAATGAGCCAATATGAAAATCATGAAGAATTAAAAGTTAGGGAAGAAGATTTATTTTTACTGAAAGCTATTTTTAATCGTGAATATACTAAAGGATATTTATTTAATGATAATGATATTATGAATATTAAAGCTCCTAATCATGTAGGTATTAAAATTGGTGAGGTAACAAACGTTACCAAAAAGAAAATTAAAATTAAATTAACTCATGATTTAAAGCAATTTGAGGGTATTAGATTTAAAAATAATAACATTGGTATAACAATTAATTTTATGTATGATGAAAAAGATAATTTAATTAATTTAGGTAAAAAAGGAAGTACTATTTATCTAGATAACTTTATTAATATTAAAGATTTAGATGAGGTTATGCTTACTAACCCCGTTATGGAAAGTCCCAAAGAAGTAACTAAAAAAATACCAGTTTATATATCTTTGGTAGCTAAAACGCACGAAAAACTAAAAATTATCGTTAAAGATAATCATTTTAAAATAGAAGGCATAAATGATTATGTTGTAGAAAAATCTAAAAATTCTCCTTTAACTAAAGAAAGAATTGAAGAAGTTTTAAGAAAAACAGGTAATACGCCATTTGAAGTAGAAAATATTGATTTAATAATGGATGATAATATATTTATTCCTATTGGCATACTTAATGAAATAAGAAGAGTAGCTTTAGATAAATTAAAAAGTTTAAGAGAAGAAACTAAAACTATTTTTGAAGAACATGATTTCAAAGATAATAAAATAAAGAAAAAAATAAAACCAAGTAATTTAAGTATTTTGGTGAGAACAAAAGAACAATTACAAGCAGCTCTAGATAATAATGTGGAAAACATCATAGTTATTAACAAAAAATTAATGCAAGATAATTTAATCTATCGAATACCTAGAGATAATATTGAATATCTAGAAGATTATAAACATACATTAGCAAGTGATATTGCTTCATTAACTAAATATCCTGAAAGGGGAGATTACCCACTAAATATAACTAATCACTATACTTTAGATTATCTTTTAAATTATGGTAATATATTATGTTTATCAGTTGAATGTGATATTAATGATATTAAAGATATTGTTAATAATACCCAAAATAAAGAAAGTATAGAAATATATTTATATGGCAATATTGAATTAATGATTATGAAATATTGTCCAATCCAAAAGTTAGTTAATAAAGAAGAAAAATGTCATGTATGTATGAATAATCATAAATACTATTTAAAGGATCGGAATAATAAATTATATCAAATGGAAACTAATCCCTTAAATCATAGTACAACAATTCTTAATACTAATAAAACCAATTTATTAGATTATTTGAATGAATTAAAAGACGTGGGTATTCAAAATTTTAGAATTGAGTTATTAGATGAAGATTATAATGAAACAGTTAAATTAATAGAAAGAGTAAGAAATAATGAATGATAAAATAATTGAAGAATTAGCTAAAACTTTAAATATTAGCATTAAAAGTATTAAAAGTACTTTAACTTTATTAGAAGAAGGCAATACAATTCCTTTTATTGCTCGATATCGTAAAGAAGTTACTGGTAATTTAGATGAAGTTCAAATACGCGCTATTGAAGAGGAATATTCGTATGAAGTTAATTTACAAAAAAGAAAAGATGAAGTAAAAAGATTAATTGAAGAAAAAGGTCTTTTAACAGATGAAATAAGTATGGCTATTTCCAAAGCTAATAAATTAGTAGAAATAGAAGATATTTATCGTCCTTTTAAAGAAAAGAAAAAAACAAAAGCAACCGAAGCAATTAAAAATGGATTAGAGCCTTTGGCTAAAATAATTATGAGTTTTAATGTTACAGGTAGTATTAATAATATAGCTTTAAAATATTTAAATGATAATGTTAAAACAGTTGAAGATGCGATTATGGGAGCTAAATATATTATTGCTGAATGGATTAGTGATAATGCTTCTTTTCGTAGTAAAATTAGATATTTAACTTATCATAATGGTATTATGGTTAGTAAAAAGAAGAAAAGTGCTCAAGATGAACTTAAGACTTATGAAATGTATTATGATTTTAAAGAGCCAGTTAAATATTTGAAAATGTATCGAGTTCTTGCTATTAATAGGGGTGAAGATGAAGGCGTTTTAAATGTTAATATTGATATTGAAGAAAGTCTTATTTTAGATTATTTAAAAAGTAAGATTATCAAAAATACTAACAATAGTGAAATAGTAGCTATTGTAAATGATGCCATTCTTGATAGTTATAAAAGATTAATAGAGCCCTCAATAGAAAGAGAAATTAGAAGTGAATTAAAATTAAAAGCAGAAGATGTTGCGATTGATAATTTTAGTGATAATTTAGAAAAGTTATTAATGCAACCACCAATTAAAGAAAAGACAGTATTAGGTTTTGACCCAGCTTATCGAACTGGTTGTAAATTAGCTGTTTTAGATAAAACAGGTAAACCTCTAAAAATTAGTGTTATTTATCCTCATGAGCCAAAATGTGAATATGAAAAAAGTAAAGAGATTGTTTTAAAATTAATTGATGACTATGCGATTGATATTGTTGCTATTGGTAATGGTACCGCTTCAAGAGAATCGGAAGCTTTTATAGCGGATGTTATTAAATCATCTAAAAGAAATGTAGAATATATTATTGTAAGTGAAGCTGGCGCATCAGTATATTCTGCAAGTAATTTAGCAATAAGTGAATTCCCTAATCTACATGTTGAAGAAAGAAGTGCTATATCTATTGGTAGAAGGCTAGAAGATCCTTTATCAGAACTTGTTAAAATTGATCCAGAAAGTATTGGAGTTGGTTTGTATCAACATGATGTTAATGATAAAAAATTAAAAGAAAGTCTAAACTTTGTGGTTGAAAAAGTTGTTAATCAAATTGGTGTTAATTTAAATACAGCATCACCTTCTATTTTAAAATATATTTCTGGTTTAACTAAAAGTACGATTGATAAAATAATTAAATTTAGAGATGAATTTGGTTCATTTAAAAATCGTAATGAATTATTAAAGAAAAAGATTTTAAATGATAAAACTTATGAACAAGCTATTGGGTTTTTAAGGATCCAAAATGGTGATAATATACTTGATATGACTAGTATTCACCCTGAAAGTTATGAATTAACTAAAAAATTATTAGCATACTTAAATATTCCCTTAACTTTAATTGGCACTAATGAAATACAAGAAAAATTGTCATCTTTAAATAAAGAAGAAATTATTAAAAATATTGGTATTGATAAATATACTTTAGATGATATCATTGAATGTTTAGAAAAACCTAATCGTGACCCACGTGATATGTTACCAAAACCAATTTTAAAAAAAGATATCCTACATTTAGAAGATTTAAAAGTAGGAATGAAATTACAAGGAACAGTTCGAAATGTTGTTGATTTTGGAGCTTTTGTCGATATTGGAATTAAAAATGATGGTTTAGTTCATATATCAAAAATGAGTAATAATTATATTAAACATCCAAGTGAACTTTTAAAAGTTGGAGATATTATTGATGTTTATGTTGATGATATTAATTTAGAGAAACAAAAAGTATCTTTAAGTTTAAAGGAAATATCATAATTATTTTCTTTTATGAGGTATTCTATTATCAGTTATATATAATAAATAATCGATTGGAACATTATAATAATTAGCTAATTTAATTAAGATTCTTGTAGGTATATCATTATCTTTAGTTTCATAAGCAGAGTAACCAGTTTGGCTCATTTCTAATATTTTTGCTAATTTAGTTTGATTTAAATCTTTATCTTCTCTAATATCTTTTAAACGATTATTATTACTATCAATATTGTTAACAATAGATTTAGTATAAGGTGTTCTATCATCAGTTAAACATAATATATAATCAATAGAAACATTATAAAAATTAGCTATTCTTTTTAACATTAATGTTGATATATCATTAGTTTCTGTTTCATATTGTGAATAACCAGTTTGACTCATAAATAATTCTTTGGCTATATCCTTTTGGTATAGCTTTTTTTCTTTCCTTAATTCTTTTAATCTATTCATTTTTATCACATCTAAAATTTTCTCATATCGTAAAATACGTTATTGATTTTTAATGTATATTAAGTTATAATGTAATTAATGTTAACGTAAAATAAGTTATGAAAAGTAAAAGGGAGAATAAAAAATGAAGAAAAAGTATATGTATTTAACACTTGTGTTGTTAATAGTATTAACAATGTTTGTAATAATTAAACCTAATAAAAAACAAGAAGTTAATGTTATTAATGAAGCAAAAGAAATAAAAAGTTTTGCTATTTATAAACAAGATGCATCAGGTAATTATGTAATATCTAGTGATACATCATTTCCCACTAAAGGATATTTATTAAATCTAGAAAAAACTAAATGTTTTGATTCTAATAATAATGGAATATCTAATGATATAGTAAGTCAAAGTTTAGATGGTAAAATAACATTGCAAGCTACTCAAGCATCATATTGTGATTTATACTTTACCAAAGATGATGATGCTCCAGTAGTAACTACATTCAGTATAACCGGAACCAAAGAAAATAATGAAACATTGAATAGTGGTTATACACACAAAACAAATGTAACATATAACATAGGATGGACAGCGAGTGATGTCGTAAGTTATTGTATAAGTACAAGTCAAAGTTTATGTAATGGAAGTTGGGTAAATGTAAGTGGTACAAGTGTAAGTCCAACAGAACCAGTGCTAGATAGTACAGAAGGTAAGAAAACAAGATATGCCTTTATCAAAGATAGAGCGAATAATATATCAGTAGGTAAAGAAGCATCAATAACATTAGACTTAAATAATCCAACAGTAAGTAATGTAACATATGTAAGTAAAGATACAAGTAGTATAACAGTAAATGTAACAGGAAGTGATACACCAAATGGAAGTGGCATAGTTAAATATGAATGCAAAGCCACAAGCCAAAGTACTTGGTTTCCTCAAGATTCAAGTGGTAATTGCAAAGTAACAGATTTAAGTGATAATACTTCATATACCATAGAAGGAAGAGTAACAGATGCATCAGGAAGAGTATCAACGAATAGTGTAAGTACAACCCAAAGTACAGAAGCAGCATATAGTTGTTCAGCAGGAGAAGAAATGATACAAGATTCTCAAAAAGGATCATCTTCTGGAGGATATATCTGTAAAACAAGTGCATCGAGCAAAGGATGGAATAATATGACAACGTACTGGACATGCGATGGAATTGATGGTTCGCGATATGATTCCGAATCGGAGGCGAAGTCTGCTTGTGAGAATGTGTTACAGGGCACTTGCTCAAGTAATGGGAAGATTGGATACGTGTTTCTTCCTGACTCTGAAGTGGGATGCGGGGGTGAAAGTAGGTCAGAGGCCGTAAAAAACTGCGAGAATCTAGGTTACTCAACGAGATGCTTGTTCGGAAGTGAGGATATATGCGGGATTGACCAGGGACCGTATTTAAGAGATGTCATTAGCCAAGGGGATGAAGAGTGGTGTAGATCGAGTTGTGAAATCGGGATATTTTTAAAAAGAGGTGAGATGTTCGAGTGTTCATTGACAGGAGACACTTTCCCGGGAAATCCTAGTTGCCTTTCGGCATGTAGAAGCAACGGGAACGTCTTTGCCAAAACAGAAAATAATTTCTATTGTCCTCCTGGTTGGTCTATATATTCTGGAAGTGATAGTTCTCTTCAATGTTATCGAGCTGCTACTAAAGGCTAAGGCCATGACAAGGAAAAGTCATAAAAACCATCATAAACTTAATCCTGGAAAAGATATATTTGAAAGTATATCTTTTCTTTTTGCCTTTTAACAACAACATATATGTTGACTTTAAAACACATTAATTGTAAAATGTAATTACAATACAAAGGTTGTAAAACGTTTAATAATAAAACATTTGGATAAGATAAAAAAGAAGGGACTATCATATGAAAAATAATTATATTAAAATAAGTTTAATTGTACTAATAATATTAAGTGTGTTTGTAATAGTAAAACCAAATACAAAACAAGAAGTAAAAGTAATAAAAGAAGAAAAAGAATATAGTAAATTTGCTATATATAAAGAAGAGACTCGGGGGGGGGTATGTGTTATCTAATGAACCAACTTTCCCAACCAAGGGTTATCTATTAAATTTAGAAGAAACTAAATGTTATGATTATGAAGGGAAACCAGTAACAACAAGTGGATTATCTCAAGCAAGTGATGGTAAAATAATAATTGAAACAAATGCCACAAAATATTGTGATTTGTATTTTGCAAAAGATGATGATGTGCCAGTAGTAACAAGTTTTAGTATAACAGGAAAAGATGCAAGTGGAGCTGATTTAACAAATGGCTATACATATAATAATGAAGTAACATATAAGGTAGAATGGTTAGATACTGATGTAACCCATTATTGTCTAACTACTAATGCTACAAGTTGTGATCAAACATGGGTAGAGACAGGTGGATTACAAAGTATAACAGTAAAAAATAATACATTTACAAGTACAGATGGAGCTCATACAATATATGTCTATTTAAAAGATAAAGCCCAAAATGTATCAAGTACTACAGATATATCAAAGAAAACAATAACAGTAGATAGAACTGCACCAGGAGTACCAACATTTTCTATAATGGGAAAGACAACTGGAGGATCTAATCTAAATGAAGATTATAGTCAAGTCGTTGGAGTAGGAGTAACATTAACATTAGGTAGTGATATAAAAGATTATTGTATAACAACAAATGCAACATGTTCTTCAACTGAATGGAAGAGTGCAACAACAACGCCGAGTATAACCTTACCAAGTAGTGAAGGAGAAAAAACATATAATGCCTTTGTAAGAGATAATGCGAATAATGTATCAGGGAAAGCAACAGATAGTATATTCTTGGATTTAACAAATCCAAGTGTAAGTAAAGTAACATATAAAAGTAAAGATACAAGTAGTATAACAGTCAAAGTAGAAGGTACAGATGGAAATACAGGAAGTGGTATAGTCAAATATGAATGTAAAGCTACTACTCAAAGTACATGGTATCAACAAGATACAAATGGTAATTGCAAAGTAACAGGATTAAATGATAATACTTCATATACTATCGAAGGAAGAGTAACAGATGCATCAGGAAGAGTATCAACAAATAGTGTAAGTACAACTCAAAGTACAGAAGCAGCATATAGTTGTTCAATAGGAACAAGAGTATACGATGCAACGAAAGGCTCATCCTCTGGAGGATATATATGTAATGCATCTGCGTCAAGTCAAGGATGGTATAATACAACTACATATTATACTTGTAGTTTTAATAGCTCTCAAAAATATAATTCTAGATCTTCCGCTGAAAACGCTTGTGAAGGAGAACCTCAAGAATGCTCTAATATCGAGATCGAGGACGATTTCTATTATGTGGGTGCTTTCTTTGAATATTACCCTATTTATGATACTCTTGGGGAAGAAGAGAGAATTCTTAGATCTGAAGGAAGATTCGAAAGGAGAGCTTATAACGAGAATGGAGAAGACTATGATTGCTTGACAATGAAAGGAATTCGTAAATGTACAGAATCTTATTGGAATAGTGATGATTATGTTGCTAGCTATGCCTTGAAGAGCACTGGTTATTTCGGATATGGTTATCTTTGTGAACTGACTGGCGAACGCTGGATTCATAGTAAAAATAATTGCACGGCGAGTTGCAAAAAGTCCGGATCTGTTTCTTCTAATTCCGAACGTTCCTATTATTGTCCTTCTGGATGGTCTACGTATTCTGGGAGTGGTAACTCTCTAGAATGTTATAAGGCTGCCACTAAAGGTTAACAAACTGACAAGGAAAAGTCATAAAAACCATCATAAACTTAATCCTGGAAAAGGTATACATAGAAATATATCTTTTCTTTTTGCTTGAAATGATAACTACCTTGTGTTTGAAATGTTATTTTGCTATAATTAGGGAGTATTTAAGGAGCTAATTATATTATGGAAAAAAAGAAAAAGAGTAAATTAAAAATATTTTTAATTGTTTTATTAATATTAGTTATATTAATCGTAGCTGCTGGGACTATTTTATATTTCATATTTGCTAATAAAGAGAAAAAAGAATTAGAATATAGTGTTAAATATTTAGTAGATGGTGAAGTATATAAAGAAGAAATGGTTAAGTATGATAGCACTTTAGAATTAGAAGAATTAGAGAAAGATGGATATATATTTAGTGGATGGTTTATTGGGGATACTAAATATGATGGTAGTTATGGAATAGAAAAAGATACTGTTTTAGAAGCTAAATTTGAAGCTTTTGCTAATTATGTTTTATTTGATGATACATTAGGCAATAAAACTAAAGTTAATGTTCAATATAATGAAGTAGTAAAACCAATTATTGATCCCACTCGTAATGGTTATAAATTCATTGGTTGGTATTATAATGATAAAAAATTTGATTTTAATACTAAAATAACAGATAATATAACTCTTGTTGCCAAATGGGAAAAAGTTAATGAAAAAGTGGGAATTAATACTGATGATTATTTTAAAACATATATAGATAATCAAATTAATTTTAGTACTAATTATAAAGATAATAAATTAGATATTAATATAAAAAGTGTTACTAATAAAGTAAGTAATTTAATAGATAATGTTATAAAAAATACTAATAATATAATAAATAGAAGTGATATTAATAATATTATAGTTAAATATAATGGAAATAAATATGAAATAAATAAAGATAATGTTAAAGAAATAGTTAATAATTTATTTAAAAATTTAACTAATACATCTAGTTTAAAATATGAAGATAGAATGTTAAGTTCTTTATATAAAAAAGAAATAACTGTAGAATTTGTGATAGATAGTAATAATTATTATTTATTAAATAAAAGTAATAAATATAATATTGTCTTTAATAGTAATAATATTATTAGTTCAGATTATATGGATAATAATTCATATAAATCAGTAGATTATATAAAAGTATATGATGTTAGTTTTAATACTAACCATAATATTTATTGTAAATTTTCTTCAACATATAATAATCAAACTATTGCTGATGTTTTATCAAAAAATTCCCATGATGAAGGGGGAAGTGGCACAGGATTAAATGATGCTTTAACTAATTTTGCTTCCAATCCACATCTTGCTAAATTAGTTATTAAGTTACCTGATGGTAGTACAACAGAATTAACCAGAAAACAATTATTAAATGTTAAAAATGGTGGATTATCATTAATTAGATTTGCAAAAGCAATTATAAAGGGTTTAGGTATTAGTGGATCTCTAACTAGTGCTAAACATAGTTCATTTGATGGTAAAACATTAACATTTAAAGTTACTTTATTAGATGGTTATGCCTTTGAAGATGGTTTTAATAATGAATATAGGATAATTATTAGCAGTAAATAAAAAAAAGTATTTATTTTTGCGCATATTTATGCTAAAATATAGGCATTGACTGGGGAGAAAAAAAGAGTATGGAAGAAATAAATTTGAAAGATCTTTTTAGCTATTTTATTAAAAAGTTACCAATTATTATTTTGGTATTAGTATTTACCCTTATTATAGCTATTGGTTATTTATTCATTGTTAAAGAACCATTATATAAGGGTGAAACAACTGTTATATTAGTTCAAGATAATGCTCCGGTAACGCAAGGGGATATTACCTTAGGACGTAATTTAGTCCCTATTTATACCAAAATTATTAAAAGCAAAAAAGTAGTTAATGAAGCGATTGAAAAATTACAATTAGATGTTGAATATCAAGATGTAGTTAATAATATTTCAGTTAGTAGTGAAGATGATACCGAAATGATTAAAATTACAGTTAGTGATTTAGATTCGAGTATTGCTGCTAATTTAGCTAACGCTATTGCATTAGCATTTAAAAATGAAATAGTTAATATTTATAATTTGGAAAACGTTTATATTTTTGAAAAAGCTGAAATTGAAGAAGCACCATACAATATTCATACAGTAAGAGATTTAGCTATCTTTACTTTAGTAGGTATGGTATTAGGTTTAGGAATTGTCTTTGTAATTTACTATTTTGATACATCAGTTAAAGATAGTGATGAATTAGAAGAAAAATTAAAATTAAATGTTCTTGGTAATGTACCAATGTATAAAAGAAGAAAGAGTGCTTAAATATGAATGAGTTAATTATTATTGAAAAACCATATTCATCATTTAGTGAAGAAATAAAAAGAATAAGAACTAATATTAAGTTTTCTTCTGTTGATGAAAATACCAAAGTTATTATGACAACTTCTTCTTTTCCAGGAGAAGGAAAAAGTTTTATAACTTCTAATTTAGGAGCGGCTTTTGCTATTAATAATGAAAAAGTTTTAATTATTGATTGTGATTTAAGAAAAGGTAAACAAAATAAAATCTTTAATGTTACTTGTGATGAAGGAGAAGGATTTTCTAATCTTTTAATAGATAAAGATTGGGAAAAAAATTATCATAAGTATATTAAGAAAACAAAAGTTAAAAATTTAGATATCATTCCAACTGGACCATATCCTTCTAATCCATCAGAATTACTTGCTACTAAAAAATGTAAGAGTATTATTGATAAATTAAAAGAAGAATATGATATGGTTATTTTAGACTGTCCACCTGTTTTAGGGCTAGATGATTCACTTGTTGTATCTACTTATGTTGATTTAATATTATTAGTTGTTAAACATAAAGATACTAAATTAGAATCAGTTGCTAAAAGTAAAAAGTCTTTAGAGAATGTTGGAGCTAAAAGAATATATGCTGTTTTAAATCAAATTGATTCTAAAGATAATTCTTATTATTATTCTGGTTATTATACAAGTGAAGAGAAGAAATAAATATGAAAGATATTCATTCACATATCTTATATGGAATAGATGATGGGGCTATAAGTATTAAAGAAAGTCTTAACTTAATAAAGAAGGCTATTAAAAGTGGTTATACTGATTTAATACTTACACCTCATTTTCGCATTTTACAAGGGTATACTTGTAATAATGCCAATAAAAAGAAAATATTTGATACATTAAAACAAGAATTAGTAAAAAATAATTTAGATATCAATATTTATTTAGGTAATGAAATAGCTATTAATGAAGATTTATTTTATTATTTGGAAACAGATGTTATTACTTCTGTTAATAATTCTCGATATTTATTAATTGAACTTCCTTTTGATAAAGAATTTAAGAATTTAAAAGAATATATTGAAGAATTATTTAATAAAGGATATAAAGTTATTATTGTTCATCCAGAAAGATATTTTTATTATAAGAATTTAAAGGTTTATAATGAATTAATTAAGATGGGTGTTTTATTTCAAGGCAATTTTGCATCCCTTTATGGTAAATGGGGTAGAAAAGCTCAAAAAACATTAAGTATTATGTTAAAAAAACATATGATTCATTTTTTAGGAAGCGATATACATCATGAAAATGAAAGTACTTATGAAAAATTTAAAGATCTTATACCTTTATTAGAAGAATTAACTAATGATAAAGAAATGGTTAAAGATTTAATAGATCGAAATATTGAAAAAGTTATTAATAATGAAGATATTATACCTTATGATGTTATTGATAATGAAATCTTTATAAAAAAATTATTTAAAAAGTAAAAATTGTTGTTTTTAAATATAAAAATAGCAATTTTTTTTGTTTATAATTTAGTTTAGTAAAAGTTTTATTTTTGGGGAAAGAAAAATTTCATTTTAAAATAGTTATTTGAAGAAAAAAGATTATTTCAAGTATCTGATATGCTAACTTATATTGATAAATACGATTATAAATATAAAAATAAAATGTCATTTACAAAAAGTGAAAAATATTTTTTCTCAGTAGAAGAAATAAGAAGAATATTAAAAGAATTAAATAAGAAAAGATTTTAAATTGCATTAAAAAAGCAACCATAAAGGTTACTTTTTTAAGCAGCGCTTGGCGCTAACACGGGTTTGATCCATTAATTGAATTAATAGACCAAATGTAGACATAACAAATATTCTACAATATTATTATATCTATCTTACAAGAAAATTATAACAAATATATTTTAATAAGTAAACATATTTAATTTTTTCTTGCTTTGTGTTATATAATTTACACTAATCCCCTGTAAAAGTCAAGTTTAAATTTATAGTTGGTCGTGTTTTCAAAGTACGGGTGTAAATAAACCATAAAAAAAGTGATTAATATCAAATAATACCTTATCATTAGGTTAAACAAAAATAAAAAAGGAGATTAATTACATGAATACAATACTATTAATTACAAATTTAGAAAATAGTTTTAATAAAATTTTTAATACAAAAATATTCATTTACTTAAAGATCAATTACCATATTCTGAAAAAATTCGTTCTAGTGTTAGAGTAGGAAAAACTGT
>CANQGF010000008.1 GCA_947601485.1 uncultured Bacilli bacterium | reverse complement strand
AAGCCGATTTTTAATTGTATTTACTTTTGTCTTTTAATTACTTAAATTGTTAGTTGTATTTACTTTGAGAATTCACCCAATATCACTAATTTTCCTTGTTTATTTTGAAAATGATATAAAGCAATTTCTTCATTTTCTTTCGCAAATAAAATATAACCTTCTTTATTTAATTCAATTACATTACCATTCTTGACTTTTTTTTCTAAAATTTTATCTAATTCTATTTTTTCTAGATTAATTAAATCTTCTATTTTTAAAGATTTATAATCTCCTTTTGCGATATCACTTAAAGTATAACTGTTCTCTATTTTAAAATTTCCTTGTTTCGTTCTAGTAAGATTATTCATTGTACCAATAACATTTAGCTTTTCACAAATACTTTCTATTAAACTTCTAATATATGTTCCTTTACTAACTATTACTCTAAATTTAATTAAATCATCACAATAATCTAATAGTTCAATATCTTTAATTACTACATCTCTTTTCGGTAAAGTAATTTCTATTCCCTTTCTTGCATAATCGTATAATCTTTTACCATTAATCGAAACCGCTGAATAAAGAGGTACTGTTTCTTCATATAAACCAATAAAACTTTTTAAGACTTTAACTATATCTTCTTTTTTTAAACTAGGCACTTTAGCCTCTTTTATAATTTGGCCAGTAATATCTAAAGTATCTGTTTTAATACCTAATTTAATTTCTGCTACATATTCTTTATCTTCACTGGTAATTATATCAACTAATTTAGTATATTTATTTACTAAACATACAAGAACACCTGTTGCAAGAGGATCAAGGGTACCCGTATGGCCAATCTTTTTTGTATTTAAAATTTTATTTAATTTATTAACAACATCCCTACTAGTATAGCCTTTTTCTTTATTAATGATAATTGCTTCATTCATTATCTTTTTCTTTCTAATTTTTTACTAAATAAATGTGTTCTTGTTTGCTCACTTTTTACTTCATCATATTCTGTAAATCCTTCATCAAAACAACCAGCAATCATGACAAAATCATTTAATAGCACTTCAACATACATTTCTTTAAAATGTGCATCTTTAAAATATTCTTCAGCATATTTAAGAATTTTTTGCCAAAGTTTTAATTTATAACGCATATCAGCCAAAAAGACAGCATCAGGTATACTTGCAGTATTTTCATCTATCCTTCTAATTCTAGCTGCGGCCTTTAATTCATCTTTACTATGAATGGTTAATAGGGATAACTTTCCATCATTTACTTGTTCTAGTGCGATATTTGCTAAATGATTATTATGAGAAAGACTATTAAAAAATTCATATAATCTCGTATTTTCATTAAGATGTTTTAATATAGAATCATAAATATCTTTACCATACATTTGTGTAAATAATTCATGATACTTTCTTTGCAATATCTTTTTTTCATTAAGATCTAAAAAACCACTTTCGTTTATTTGAATCTTCATTTGTTCTAAATCCATAAAACCTCCCTAATTATTATTTATTTTATCAATTATTTTTTCAATTTTATTACCATATTCGATTGATTCATCATATTGAAAATTAAGTTCAGGAATATTTCTAATATCAATTACTTTAGCAAGACATCCCCTTAAATAGGGAGATGCTTCATTAATTTCTTTTTCAATTTCTTTATGAGATAATTCACTAATAGATGTAAAATAAATTTTTGCATAACTTAAATCTTTACTAAGTTTAATTCCTGTAAGAGTTATTGTTTTAAGTAAATCATCTCTAGTTTCTGTATAAATAATATTACTTAAATATTTAATAATATCACTAGCAATACGATCTATTTTATGCGTATTATTCATGTTTAACCTCAACTAATTCAAAAGCTTGTAAAGTATCTCCTTCTTTAAAATCGTTAAATGTTTCTAGTGTAATACCACATTCAAAACCTTTTTTCATCTCTTTAACACTTTCTTTGCCTTTTTGCAAAGAAGAAATTTTATCTTCAGTTAAAACGATACCATCACGAATAACTCGAACATTAGAATTGCTTTTAATAAGTCCTTCAGTTACATAACAACCCGCTATATTACCAATTTTAGAAAATTTGAAGATTTTTCTAATTTCCACATTACCGATAACTTTTTCTTCAAATTCAGGATCAAGCATTCCTTTCATTGCTAATTCCATATCTTCTACTAATTTGTAAATGATTGTATATAATCTAATATCGACATTATATTCTTTAGCTATTTCTTTTGTTACATGATCTGGTACAACATTAAAACCAATGATTATTGCATTAGAGGCATTAGCAAGAACGACATCACTTTCCGTAACTGTTCCAATACCACTTCTTATAACTTTAACTGTAACATCGCCAACTTTAATTTTTTCTAATGCATTTTTTACAGCTTCTTCACTACCTCTAACATCAGCTTTAAGTAAGACATTTATCTCTTTTTCACCACTTTCAATTTGTTTAAACAAATCATCTAAAGAAACAACATCTGTTTTATATTTAGAAATTGCATTATTCTTTCTTTTACTAGCAATTTCTTTAGCTTTAGCTTCAGTTTCAAAAGCCATAAATTTATCACCAGCTGATGGATTATCTGATATACCTGTAACTTCAACTGGTGTTGATGGATAAGCAAGGGCAATAGATTCACCTAAATCATTTTTCATAGTTCTAACTTTGCCATAGTATTCACCAACTACTATCGGATCGCCAATTCTAAGGGTACCATTTTGGATAATAAATGAGGCAATCCCACCAATATTTTTATCGAGTCTTGATTCAATAACAACCCCTGATGCATAACGATTAGGATTAGCTTGATAATTATTTACTTCGGCAATAGTTTCGATTGTTTCAAGTAAAAGAGGTACTCCTTCACCAGTTTTAGCTGAAATGTTAATAAATGGTACATCCCCACCCCAAGATTCAGGAGTAATACCATATTCAGCCATTTCGGTTAAAATTCTTTCGGGATTAGCATCTGGCTTATCAATTTTATTAACCGCTACAATAATTGGTACGTTAGCCATTTTAGCATGATCGATGGCTTCTTTTGTTTGAGGCATAACTCCATCATCAGCTGCAACAATAATAATAACAATATCGGTAACACTGGCCCCTCTGGCACGCATTTCAGTAAATGCAGCATGTCCTGGTGTATCAATAAAAGTAATTTTGTTACCATTATGATCTATTTGGTATGCGCCAATATGTTGGGTAATTCCACCAAATTCACTATCAACGACATGTGAATGTCTAATATAATCAAGTAAAGTTGTTTTACCATGATCAACATGACCCATAATAGTAACTATTGGTGGTCTTTTAACTAAATCTTCTTCACGATCAACAATTTCAAATTCTTCAAAATTAGCTAAATCTTGAGTTTCTTCTGGTTTTAAAGTTTTTCCATAATCAAGTGCTACAATTTCAGCATTATCAAAATCAATCGGATCATTTAAGCTAAGCATTAATCCTAAAGACATCAATTTTTTGATAATATCTGTTCCACTAACATTTAAACTTAAGGCTAGATCATTAACACTCATTTCTTTTTTATAAAGAACTATATTTTCATTGGATGGAGCATTATCCATTAATTTTTCTTTATGCTTATACATTTCTTTTTTTAGCATTTGATAATTATCTTTATTTTCACTAGTACGATCTTTTTTCTTTAATTTTTGCTTTTTTGATGTATTACTTTCCGAAATATTCTTACTTTCCATGATATCAAGAGCAATATTTTCAACAAGTTCATCTTCATCATAAGTAATATCATCATCAGTACTAATTAAATTTAAAGTATTATCTAACATAACAATATCATCTTCTGATAAGTTATCTTCTCCACTATTTACATTAATCCCAAGTTCTGTACATTTTTTTAAAACTTCCGCAACTGATAGATTAATATCTTTAGCATAATCTTTGACACTCATTACATCCATTTTATCATCCCTTCCTTATTTTAATAAATTATTTAATTCATTAAATACCTCATCACTAATTTTTACTTCTAAAATTTTTTCTAAAATACCGCTTTTTTGGGCTTTAGCAAAAACTTCCTTATCTTTTTTTAGATAAGCTCCTCGACCATTGGCTTTCCCTGTTAAATCAACAATCACTTCTCCATCAGGAGTTCGAACAACTCTTATTAAATCTTTTTTTTCACACTTTTCTTTTGTTACAACACAAGTTCGCATAGGTATCTTTTTAACATACATAAAAATACTTCCTAATCTTTATTACCTTCAGCATTAATTTGAGATAAAGTCTTAATTTCTATTTTATATTTTGTAAGTTTACTTGCAAGTCTTATATTACTACCTTTTTTACCAATAGCTAAACTTAAATTATCATCAGTTACAATAGCAAGTGCTTCTTTTTCTTCTTCATTAGTTATATTAACAATTACATTTTTAGCTGGTGATAAAGCATTTGCTATGAATTTTTCGGGATTTTCATCGTATAAAACTAAATCAACTTTTTCACCATTTAATTCTTTTAAAATACTAGCAATACGACTACCTTTTTCACCAATACAAGAACCAATCGCATCAATTCTTTCATTAGTAGAATAAACTGCTACTTTACTTCTATTACCGGCATCTCTAGCTACACCATATAAAACTACTTCACCTTCTTGAAGTTCAGGAATAAATGATTCAAATAATCTTTTTACAAAACCATAATGTTTTCTTGAAAGCATAATGATAGGTCCTTTAGTACCATTTTGTACTTTCGTAACATAAACGCGAATACTAGAACCCATTTTAATAGTTTCACCAGGTATAATCTCACTTTTAGGAAGCATTCCTCTCGTTCTTCCTAAATCAATATAATAATTTTTTTGATCTTCCATAGCAACTAAACCAAGCATAAGCTCTGCTTCTTTATCTTGAAATTCTTCAATGATACTATTTTTTTCAGCTTCTCTTATTTTTTGTCTTACTACTTGTTTAGCAGTTCCTGCCGCTACTCTTCCAAAATCGTCAGGAGTAACTTCTTTTTCAAGAGTGTCGCCAACTTTAGCATTTGGATCGATTTTCTTGGCATCTTCTAATAAAATTTGGGCATCAATATTTATTTTAGGAGCTATTTCTGTTACATTTCCTTCTTCGTCTACCTCTTTACTGCCTTCATCAATTTCATCAACAACAACTAAATAAGAAAATACTTTTATTTCTCCTGTTTCTCTATTAATATCAACTCTAACATTAGTTTTAGAATTAAAATTTTTCTTATATGCTGTTTGAAGTGCTAAAGTCATCGCATCAAATACAATGTCTGCACTAATATTTTTTTCTTTAACAATTTCTTCTAATGCTTTAATAAATGCTTTATTATCCATATTAACCTCTTTCTTTACTCATAACATCAAGAATGTATTCACCATCACATATATCATATTCATCAACTATAGGATTTATAATTTTAGTAGCATCAACAATACCATCTAAATCAATACCCCCTACTTTGTCTAAAACAATGGTTAAGAAATTATGTTTATGCTTTTTTTTTATATAAATTTCATCTACAATTATTTCTTTATCCCTTAAGACATCTTCCAATTTCTTTTTTAATTCCTCTAAATTTTTCAAAATTCACCTCAAACCTATAATAAAAGTGGGAATCATTCCCACTTAAAACACCTATATTATAACAAAAAAGATCTCTTAAAACAACCCTTTTTTGGCTATTTTAGAAATCCATTATATACAAGTTTAGTATCATTAACTACTATAAAAGCCTCTTTATCAAAATCTCTAACAATTTTAGTTAATTCTTTTAATTTTTTAGTATTGGTTTCAATAAATAACATATCTTTATGTTTACCTTCATAATCATTTTTTAATTCTATTATTGAAATACCATAACCAATTTTTCTTAAGTTTTGAATTAATTTTTTATTATTTTCTTTTAATATTATTTGTACTCCTACTATTCCTTTAATAAAAACTTTAGATAAAAGGGAGCCAATTAATGTTCCGGTAGCATAACCAAGAGCATAGGAAATAGCAATAAATAACATATTACCCGAAGTATTTAAAGCTTCTCTTGCTACTACATACCAAATAAGTACTTCAAAAAAGGCAATAACAAAAGGTTCAACTGTCTTTCCTTTAACACATAAAATAGTTCTAAAAGTTCCTAAAGATACATCAGCAATACGAGCAAAAAATATCTTTAAGCACTCCAATAATAACATACAATCTCTCCTTTTAAAAAAGTTAGACAGTAAAGATTACAATTAAAACAAAAATTACGATAAATAGTAAAAAGCCTAAAACGCAACCCCAAAGTAAAGCATTGTTATTATCCTCATCACGCCTATCTAAATTTTCAATATCACGATCATAATTATCCCGTTTATAACGTTCTACTTTTTGGCCTTCATTTTCTTTTAAGGTTTTAATTCGATTTTGATTATACTCAAATTTATTAACATTTAATCTTTCTGCCATATTACTATTCTCCTACTTTCTTTCTTTAATTATACCAAAAAAAAATTAAAAAACCTTTTTTTCTAATTTTTTTAAACTTTTTTTGACGAAAATAGACAAAAAATGAACTACTTAAAAGTAGTTCAAATTACTTTAATATCCTTTGCTTTTATAATATTCATATAATTCTTTAAATCGATTAAAATGAACAACCTCTCTTTGTCTTAAGAATAAAAGAGGGGCTAAAACATCTTCATCTTCAGTTAAATCGATTAAATTTTCATAAACCGCTCTTGCCTTTTGTTCAGCTGCCATATCTTCCATTAAATCAGCAATCGGATCAGCTGTAACGGCAAAATATGTTGCTGTAAATGGTACGCCATTAGAATCAACTGGATAAACACCTTTGTTATGCTCTGTATAGTATGAAGCTAATCCTGCTTCTTCTAACTCTTTAATCGTAGCATTTTGGGTAAGTTGATGTACCATTGAACAAATCATTTCACAATGACCTAATTCTTCCGTAGCAATATCATTTAATAAGGCTCTTCCTTTATCATCAGGCATTGTAAATTTTTGGCTAAAATAACGCATTGCAGCTGCTAATTCCCCGTTAGAGCCGCCAAATTGTGTTATTAGATATTTAGCCATTCTTAAATCTTTTTTAGTTATACTTACTGGATAATTAGTGTGCTTAACATATTTAAACATACGAACTACCTCCTAAATCATCCCAAGGCCAAGGGCTATCAATCCAAGTGAATTTATTACCTTTAGATTCCGTTACTGTAAGTGGACCATAAGATTCCATATACTCTTTTTTAGCCATTTTTTCTTCTTTTACTAACTCTTCAAATAAATTCATTACTTCTTTATCATCGGGATGTAAATCTAAATATAAATTTAAATCATTAATCGCAAATGAATATTGCATTACGTTAAATAATTTGGCTTCTCTATTACTTTTAGGAACAATATTGATAAAAGTTAAATTTTTATAAGGAACATATTCATTTTTAAACATATTTCCTCTTAAAAAACCTTCTTTAGCGGGTAAAATATTTGGATTACTTTTATCAAACATTTTATTCATCATATTCATTCCATTCATATTACTAATACCATTATTCATACCACTACTTTGACTAGCTAAATTTAAAAGAGCAAAATCTAAGTCAACATTGTTATTATCAAATAACATAAAAAAATTACCTCCTACATTAATGTATGAGATAATTCAAATGACTTATATGCCTTTGCCTAATTTACAGCTTCAAAATTATTATTTTTCAAAATCTTTTTTACATCAGCAATTTTAATTTGCGCATTTTTGCCACCATCAACAACATCTTTAACAATATTATTTTCAAAATAAATAATAACTGGTAAATTATTAATATTATTTATATTTAATTTTTCTTTAACTAAATTTAGGCAATCAATATTTTTTTCTTTGTATTCTGTTAAATCTAAATAATAAAATATATCATTTAATTTATATTTATCAATTAATTTCTTTAATTCTTTTTCAAAATTATAAACATTTTTATCTTTAGTATAACTTATATAAATAAAATATGCAGAAGGTGCTTCTTGCTCAATTAAACTTAATGTATTAATATCCGTAATGCTTGATTCAATCGTATTTGAAGAAATTAAATAACTAACCATTAACTGTTCTTCTCTTTTGGTATTATACCAGTTAAATATAAACCAAACTAAAGCAATTCCCCCAACAAGAACTAGGACAGCATAAAAATAATTTATAGGCTTTATGTATCTTTCATTTGTACTGCTTTTTACTACTTTTTTTGCTCTGCTACTTTTATTTTCTTTAGTAGCATTCTTATTTGAAGAACTCATCAAAGCATCATCCTTTCATAAAATATTCTAACATAATCATAGATTCATTGCAAACTTATTTTCTATATTTTTAAGATAATAAAATATATTGTGTCAAGAAAAAAGATGAACTATTCATCTTCTTCAGCATTTTTCTTTAAAACCTCTCTTGGTTTACTACCATTTTGAGGACCAACGATACCTCTTGATTCCAAAAGATCAATCATTCTCGCTGCTCTATTAAATCCAAAACGGAATTTTCTTTGAATTAAGGAAGCACTAATTTTTCCTACTTGCATTGCAAAATCTACTACTTCATTATACATTGGATCATCAAATCCATCTTCACCGTTACCAGTACCACTTGAAGTATTTGATTGAGCTTCCGTTAAAGCCATACCTGCTTCATAATTAGCTTTAATTTGTTTTGAACAATATTTTATTAATCTTTCAATTTCTTCATCAGAAATATAACAACCTTGAATTCTCTCAGGAGTATTTTCTCCCATAGGTAAATATAACATATCCCCACGACCTAGTAATTTTTCAGCTCCCGTCATATCAAGAGCAGTTCTAGAATCAATACTACTTGCAACCGCAAAACAAATACGTGATGGAATATTAGCTTTAACAACTCCGGTAATAACATCTGTTGATGGTCTTTGTGTTGCTACAATTAAATGAATACCTGCCGCTCTTGCCATTTGGGTAATACGCATAATTGAATCTTCAACTTCTTTACTAGCAACAAGCATTAAATCAGCAAGTTCATCGATAATAACAACAATATAAGGCATTTTAGATAGGGGTGCAGAAGGATTCTTTTTATTTTCTTTTTCAATATATGCATTATATTCACTAATTTTTTTAACTCCCGCATCAGCAAATGTATCATATCTTTTTTCCATTTCTCTAACGACATTTTGAAGCATAATGGATGCTTTTTTAGGATCGTTTACTACAGGACATAATAAATGAGGTGTTCCATTATAGTTAGTAAGTTCAACTTTTTTAGGGTCAACCATGATAAGTTTAACATAACTAGGATTATAATTCATAAGAAGAGAGCAAATAATTGAATTAATACAAACAGATTTACCAGAACCAGTGGAACCAGCTACTAAAAGATGTGGCATTTTAGCCATATCAGCAACGATTGGTTTACCCATTAAATTTTTTCCTAACGTAATCATTAAATCATATTTATCTTTATTAGCTAAATTAGCTTCCAAAATTTCTCTAAATGCAACCGCACTAATATTTTGGTTAGGTATTTCAATACCAATCGTACTTTTACCTGGAATTGGGGCTTCTATTCTTATATCTTTGGCTGCAAGAGCTAAAGCTATTTCTTTATTGATTGATAAAATTCTACTTACTTTAGTACCTGCTGGCACAACAATTTCATATTGGGTTACAGCTGGTCCAATATGAATATCCACTACTTTAGCTGTTATTTGAAAATCTTTTAAAACACTTTCTATTATATCTTTATTTTTTAATGTGAAAGCATCAAGACCTGATTTTTTATCTTTTTTAACTTCATTTAAAAGACTTAAAGGCGGAAGTTTATATGAAGACATTGATTCTTTAAAAGCATCACTATTTTCACTTTCTGCAAGATAATTTTCCGCTTCATCATTAGTTATAATCGCACTTGCCTCGACTACTTCTTTTACATCTTGCGGATAATTTTTTACATCATCTAAACTTCTAGCTACAATAGCGTTTTCTTTTAACGAATTAGAATCTCTTAATTTATTATTTTGTTCTTCAATTACTTCTTCACTTATATTGGCAAGACTGTCTTTATTAATTTCTCCATTTTCATCATCTTGACTATATTCTTTATTTTTTGAAATAAAGCTTTTAATTTTGTCTATAACATCACCTAAAGTAATATTAAGAAGCATTATAATGCCAAAAATACTAATAACTACTAATACTATAATAGTTCCTATTTTATCAAATAGAAAATATAAGGCACTTACACATAAAGCTCCCACTATGCCTCCCCCAATAGCGATTGTTGTATTACCAGTATTTAAAATAGAACTTGTAATATCAATGGTTTCTTTTCTAGCCATATAACTATCAATAGTTTCAGAAATAATTTCCCCAGCAGTACCAATTTTATTTAAAAATGTAAAATGAGAAGCTGCTAAAATGACTATGACAATTAGATAAAAACCAATTAATTTAGAAGAAAAAAATTTAGGCATTTTTCTTTTAAATAACATATATAAACCAACTAATAAAAGATAAATAACAAAAATTAACCACCAAGAGCCAAATAAAAACATGGCAAATTCTTTAATAATAGTTCCAACGTGGCCAAAACCAAAACCAATAATACCAATTATTGCTAAAATTAACCCAGTAAGTTCAACGCTCATTCCTTTATTAATTGCTTCTTTTGATTTTTTCCTCTTTGCCACTTTGACCACCATAATAATTATAAACTAAATATTTTTTTTTGACAATTAATTATAGAATTTATATAATAATTTTGGTGATATTTGATGTTAAATGTTGTTTTATTTGAGCCAGAAATTCCTACTAATACCGGGAATATTATGCGTACCTGTATTGCCACTAATACTAAACTTCATTTAATTAAACCTTTAGGCTTTAGTTTAGATGATAAATATGTAAGACGTAGTGGTGTTAATTATATTGATAAATGTAACTATACAATATATGAAAATATAGATGAATTTTTTGAGAAAAACAAAGGAGAATATTACTTTTTAACTCGTTATGGTCATAAACCTCATACTACTTTTGATTATAGTGATAAAAGTAAAAATTACTATTTCTTTTTTGGTAAAGAATCTACTGGTATTCCTCCTAAAATATTAAAACCCTATATTGATAGATGTTTAAGAATACCAATGACTAGTGATGTAAGAGCACTAAATTTATCTAATACTGTTGCTATTGTTATATATGAAGCCTTAAGACAACAAGGTTATCCTAATTTATTATTTGATGAACCTCATAAATCAAAGAATTTTATTGAAGAAAGTTAAAATTCTTTGATTTTTTTTGGAACATTTTATAAAATTTAGCATATATTATATGTTCTTAAAAAGATAATCACTCCATATACTTATATGGGTGATGCAAAATCGTATGATTAATTATAGTGGTCTTAATGATGAAGAAGTATTGGAAAGTCGTAAAAAATATGGTAATAATGAACTTGCTAAAGTAAAGAAGAAAACTTTTTTAAAAATTCTTTTAAGTTCTCTAGGTGATCCCATCATCAAAATATTATTAATCGCTTTAGCAATAAAATTGCTTTTTATTTTTTCAAAATATGACTGGTATGAAACACTGGGTATTGCGATTGCCGTTATGTTAGCATCAATGATTTCCACTATTTCGGAATATGGAAGTGAAGAAGCATTTAAAAGATTACAAGATGAAGCTAGTAAAATTAAAGTTAAAGTTTTAAGAAATAATATTTTACAAGAAATTTTAATTAATGAAGTTGTGGTGGGAGATATTGTAAATATTTCTTCCGGAGATGCCATTCCTGCCGATGGAATTTTAGTAAGTGGCTCTATTTCTTGTAATGAAGCCGCTTTAACTGGAGAAACTAAAGATATAAAAAAGACAAATAATAGCAAACTTTTCAGAGGCTCAGTGGTAACTAATGGTAATGGAAAAATGCTTGTTAAAGCAGTTGGCAATAATACAGAATATGGAAAAATATCTTTAGCAATTCAAGAAGACGATCCTACTTCTCCACTTAAAATAAGATTATATGGACTTGCTAAAATTATCAGTAAAATTGGTTATATCGGGGCTTTTATTGTTTCACTTTCTTATCTTTTTAATAAAATAGTTATTGAAAATAACTTTGACATGACTTTAATTATAAATACACTTACTACACCAAAAATTATTTTAAATTATCTAATTTATGCCTTAACTTTATCCGTAACTATCATTATAGTAGCAGTTCCCGAAGGACTTCCCATGATGATTACCCTTGTTTTATCTTCTAATATGAAAAGAATGCTTAAAGATAATGTTCTAGTTAGAAAACCAACAGGTATTGAAACAAGTGGTAATATTAATTATCTTTTAACAGATAAAACTGGGACTCTAACGAAAGGAATATTAGAGGTAACAAATTTTATTTCTGGCGATTTAAAAACTTATAAAAAAGAAGATGATATTAAAAAAACTAAAATATTTGATACTGTTTATAACGCCATTATGTTAAATAATGAAAGTACTATTAGTAATGGTAATATAATCGGGGGAAATGGTACTGATAAAGCATTAATTAAATTTTTTAAACCCAAGAAAAATAATCAAAATATTAGTAAACATATTCCTTTTGATAGTGATCATAAATACAGTGCCATTTATATTGATAATCTTATCTATTTAAAAGGCGCTAGTGAAGTAATTATTCCTAAATGTAGTAAATATCTAAATACTTTAGGTGAAGAAAAAATTATTATTAATTCTAAATTAATTACTAGAGAAATTGAAAAATATACTAAAATGGGTTTTAGAGTTATAACTCTAGCTAAAGGAAATAGTCTTGATCATGGTTTGACTTTTATCGGCTTTGTTACTTTAAAAGATGAACTAAGAAGTGAAGCTAAAGAAGGTATTAGTCTAATTAAGAATGCCGGAATTAATATTATTATGATTACTGGTGATGCTAAAGATACTGCTAAAAATATTGCTTTAGATTGTGGCATTATGGATAATGATAAAGATTTAATTTTAACTAGTGAAGAATTAAATAAAATGGATGAAGAAGATATTAAGAAAAATATTCATCGTATTAAAGTAGTAGCAAGAGCTTATCCTCAAGATAAAAGTCGTTTAGTTACTATTTTAGAAAGTATGAATCAAATTGTAGGAATGACTGGTGATGGCGTTAATGATGCTCCAGCCTTAAAAAAAGCTAATGTAGGTTTTGCCATGGGAAGTGGTACTGAAGTAGCTAAAGAAGCTAGTGATATTGTTATTTTAGATAATAATATCTTATCAATTAGTAAAGCCATTTTATATGGTCGTACTATTTTTAAAAGTATTAGAAGATTTGTTACTTATCAGTTAACTGTCAATATGACTGCACTTTTCTTATCTATTATTGGCTCTTACATTGGGGTTAGCACTCCCATTACAATCATTCAAATGTTATGGTTAAATATGATTATGGATACCTTCTCGGGCCTAGCCTTCTCTTATGAAGCTCCACTTAAATATTATATGAATCATCAACCAAAGAAGAAAAATGAGCCTATAATTAATAAATATATGTATTCTCAAATTATTATTAATTCATTATATTCAGCTCTTTTATGTATTCTTTTTCTAAAGTTACCTATTTTTAAAGAATTATTTCGAAGTGATTATAAACATTTTATGACATCATATTTTGCTTTATTTATATTTATAGGTATTTTTAATGCTTTTACAGCTAGAACAGAAAGATTAAATCTTTTCTCTAATATTCTAAAAAATAAAGTATTTATTTTCATATTTACATTTATCATTATTGCCCAAATATTCTTAATTTATAATGGTCATGATTTATTTAGAACTTATGGTATGACTTTATTTGAACTGATCTTTGTTATCATATTAGCTTTTAGTATTATACCTATAGACTTCTTTCGTAAAATAATTTTAAAGAAAAAAGGCATAAATATTGAAATTTAAAGATTACTTAATATAGTGATCTTTTTATTTTTTAGTATTTATTAAACAGTTTTATTTGTAAATAAGACCATATTTTATAAAATATTACTTAAATAAAAAAAATTCTATTCAAACAAAATACAAATGTATGATATAATTATTTATCAATATATAAATTGAAGGAGAATAATATATGATTTTAATAACCAAGGAAAATTTGTCATCTTTTACTGAATATTATCATAATTTTCATGACAGTTTTATAACAAATATCAATTATGATATTAAATTAGCAAAAATAGAGCTTTTTATAGATGTTGGTTGGTCAGGAAAACCGATATTAAAAGATACATATTTTGAAACTAACAAAACTAAACTAAAAATGGTTTTTAATGATGTAGAGCAATGTAATAACAAGGAAATTTTTTCATGGGATTATATTAATGACGCTTTTATAAAATATATTAACATTAATAATAAGGACTATATATGTTTTGCTAATAATGAAAATGAACCATTAGTTTATATTGTCTGTAATCATATTGAATATGAAGAATTAAATTAATGATAAAAAAAATAAACTAATTATTAATCAGTTTATCTTCTTTAATTAATTTATCTAAATTTTTATAATTACATTTTTCATAGTTACTCTTTAAAATAATTGCCTCTTTATTATATACTTTTTTAGATTCTAAATAATTAATTAATACATCTTTACTTAAATTATCAAAGATAATAACATCATCCACTAATTCATCAATCTCACTATTATTTTTTAAATTACTTTTATTATCAAATCCAATACTTTCTTTATTTAAAATATCATCGGTTAAAAAGATAAAAGTATTATTAAAATAAATGGTATCTCCTTTATTATCAGTAATATAACCTTCTTTTAAAATTTCTTTAATTAACTCTTTAATATTATCATGAGCTTCATTATAATTATCAAATAAGATAACATTAAAATTATTATATTTTAATTTAGTAAAAATATGTTCATCATTATAGCCTACATAACCTTGAGTTGTTCCCATTAACTTACTAATGTCATAAGCCGATTTATATTCTTTTAAATCAATTCTAATAAAATTAGCATTGGGAATACTTTCGCCATATTTTTTAGCAATAGAACTTTTACCAAGTCCTTCTTTTCCTTTTAAATAAATTTTTAAAAAACCTTTTTTATTGAGTAAATTATCTTTAATCAAATTATTAATTCTTTTTACATATTTATTCATATTATAAAATGAATTATTAATATCTTCTTCTATTTTATTTAAAAAATCTAATTTTTCTTTACTAAAAATCATTCCTGTTTTATTTTCTAAAACTTTAATTACATCTTTTTCTCTAACTACTAACTTTTTATTTTTATTATAATTTTTTAATTTTTTATTAATAACTAATTCTTCACTATAAGTAGATAAGGCATGATCATAATCATTACATTTAACATATTCATTTTTTTTCACTTTTAATTCTTCTAATTTTTTATAAAGTTTTTTCTTTTCTTCATTATTACAATATTCATTTTTTACTTTAGAACATACCGAATCTAAAAAATCGATAGTTTTATCAGGATTTTTCTTATTTTTAATAAAAGTATCTGTATAATTAGTTATTGCATCAATAATATTTTCTGGAATAATAACATTATGATGTTGTTCATATTCATATTTTACTTTATCTAAAATGATTTTTGTTTCTGCTTTATTGGGCTCTCTAATATTAATAACTTCAAATCTTCGCATTAAGGCTTTATCACCTGAAAAGAATTTATGATATTCTTCACAAGTAGTAGCTCCGATACATTTAATTTTACCCCTTGCTAATGCTGGTTTAAAAATATCACCTGCCGTTATAGCACCTTCTGCCCCGCCGGCACTAACCATAGCGTGAATTTCATCAATAAATAAAATAATTTTGTCATCATTTTCTAATTCTTTTATGATTTTAGTTAATTTTTCTTCAAATTCACCTCGATATTTAGTACCTGATACTAATGAGCCCATTTCTAGTGAAACAACTTTAGTATCAAAAAGACTATCAGGAACTTCTCTTCTTTTAATTCTTCTAACTAATTCTTCTACTATTGCGGTTTTACCGACGCCAGCATCTCCTATTAATAGAGGATTATTTTTCTTTTTTCTTAAAAGTGTTTCTATAATTAAATCAATTTCTTTATCTCTTCCTACAACTACTTCATCATCGCTTACAAAATCATTTAATATATTACCCGTTTGATAGATTTCTAGTTTTTTATTAATTAATTTATTATTTTTATTTAAATTTTCATATATTTCATCAATATCAATTCCCATGCTTACCAAAAGACGTATAGCAATGCCTTCACCTTCTTCTAAAATAGATATTATTAAATGTTTGGCAGTTACTACCCCATTATTATTTTCTTTAGCATTTTCTAAAGCATTATTAATAACTCTTTTGAGCATCGGTGTATATAAATTAATTTCGCAAGATTTAGAAGCGTTTCCCACTACCATGATTAATTCTTTTTTAAAATTTTCATAAGTAAGTCCATATTCTTTTAAATAACTACTCATTTCTTGATCAGTAGCTAAAATAGCTAAAAGTAAGTGTTCTGTTCCTACATAAGGATGATGTAATTCACAACGAATTTCTTCTGCTTTTTTAAAAATATTTGACCCAATTACTCCAAAATTATTAAACATATTAATCTCCCTTACTATTCTATGTTCATAATGGTAAAATTAGAAAAATTTTATGCAAAATCTCTAGAGATTTGGTAACACAAATTAAAGATTTTTAAAAAAAGTTTCAAAAATTAAAAGGAAATTAGCCTTTAAGCGCGATATATATTAGTAGAAGGAGGAAAAAATATGAAAAAATATTTTCTATTTTTAATTTTATTTTTAATTTTTATTTTTAATTGTCCAAAGATGGTTTATGCCACCAAATTGGACGAAAAATTTACGGAGTATTACTTTTACCGACGAGGTGGAGGTAAAGCACCAGAATCAGGTGAACTTCATACTTATTCGATTGATGGAGTTACTACCTATTGTATTGAACCAGGGGTTTTAATTAGTGAAGATGCTGATTATGTAGAAAGTAGTGAGGCACCATATGATACGGAAATAATGCAAGTAATAGAACTCTATGCTTATTATGGTTATGGCTATGAAGGACATGATACCTTAAGGTATCAAATGGCCACTCAAATGCTTATTTGGGATAAGTTAAGTGGTCAACAAAATGAAGTATGGACAGAAGTTGGAGGTGAAGGTAATTATATTGATTTAAGTAAAGAAAAAAATGAGATTTTAAGATTAATTGAAATTCACCATACACGACCTTCATTTAACTATGATACTAAAACTGCCCTTCTTAATGAAGAAGTATTTTTTGAAGATGAAAATCATGTTATTGATGATTATGAAATCTGTAATGGTGATGGCACAACGGCTTATATAAAAGATAATAGACTTTATATTAGACCATATACTGGTGGAATTAGAACAATAACCTATGAAAGAAAAGGCAATAAAAATCCAAATAGATTTTTCTATTCTACTAACAATCAAAAACAAGCTTACTTTAGTTCATTCTCTCCGGTTTATGGTGGTGCAAGAGTAAAAGTCATTAATGGGACAGTTGAAGTATATAAAACTGATAACTATAGCGAAAGGTTAGCAAATGTTACTTTTGGAGTATATAATGATAAAAATCAAGAAGTATGCCAAATTGTAACTAATGATGAAGGATATGGAAAATGTGAGGGCCTTAATTATGGCAATTATAAAATTAAAGAATTAAATGTTAAAGATGGTTATCATAAAGATGATAAATTATATGAATTTACTTTAACGGAAGAAAATGAAACTAAATCATTTAATTTTATAAATAATAAAATAATGGGCTACATTGAATTACAAAAAAAGAGTGATAATCAAAGCATTTCATTAAAAGGAGCTATCTATGAAATACTAGATAGTGAAAATAAAGTGGTTGGTCGCCTCATAACTGATGATAAAGGATATGCTAAATCAGAGCTTCTTCCCTTTGGTGAATACACAGTCAAAGAAAAAGAAGCTCCTAAAGGTTATTTAATTGATTCAAATACCTATCATGTTACCATTAAAGATGATATGGAAATAATTAAGATTAATTCTATGGAAAAAGTCATAAAAGGCTACATTGAATTATATAAAGTGGATGCTGATACTGGTAATACACCACAAGGAGATGCTTCATTAAAGGGGGCTATTTATGAAATATTAGATAGTGAAAATAAAGTGGTTGGTCGCCTCACTACCGATGATAAAGGATATGCTAAATCAGAACTTCTCCCTTTTGGTGAATACACTATCAAAGAAAAAGAAGCTCCTAAAGGTTATTTAATTGATTCAAATAACTATCATGTTACTATTAAAAATGATATGGAAATAATTAAGATTAATTCTATGGAAAAAGTCATCAAAGGCTATATTGAATTATATAAAGTGGATGCTGATACTGGTAATACACCACAAGGTGATGCTTCATTAAAGGGGGCTATTTATGAAATACTAGATAGTGAAAATAAAGTGGTTGATCGTCTCATTACGGATGATAAAGGATATGCTAAATCGAATCTTCTACCATTTGGAAATTATTATA
Organism: uncultured Bacilli bacterium; assembly: GCA_947601485.1. GTDB lineage: Bacteria > Bacillota_I > Bacilli_A > RF39 > UBA660 > SIG200. The sequence goes on along the minus strand of CANQGF010000008.1, from coordinate 14,983 downwards.
TAAAAGAAACAGAAGCAAGTTTAGGATATAAACTTGATAAGAAAAAATATTCTGTAAAAATTGAAAACAACCAAGAAATTGTTACGATAAATTCCAAAGAAGAAATTAGGTCATATGATTTTAATTTATTCAAGACTAAAACCAATGGTAAACTTGGTATTGTCGAAGCTGAAATGGGTGCAGAATTTTATATTTATTTAAAAAGTAATCATCAATTAATTGATACTTTAGTAACTGATAATGAAGGTAAAGCTAGTATTCATTTACCTTATGGAACATATCAAGTTTGTCAAATAAAAGGCAGTAATTATAATATTGATACCCCCTGTTTTGATATTAATATTAAAACCAGAAAAGTTGATAAAGTAATAAATGATGATGAGGTTAAAGCAAAAATAAAAATCATTAAAATTGATGAAGACACTAAAAAAGCCATACCTCTTAAAGGAATTAAATTTAAAATAAAGGATTTAGATACTAATACTTATATTTGTCAAAATGTTACTTATCCAAATGCTGAAACAGTTTGTGAATTTGCTACTAATAAAGATGGATATTTATATACGCCTTATTATCTTTATGGAGGAAATTATGAATTAGAAGAAATAGATCAGAAGATAAATGGCTATTTATGGAATAAAAACAAAATAAAATTTACTATAGATAAAAATACTGAATTTATTAAAGATAGTAAATTAGGTAATATATTAGAAATTAAGTTTACAAATAAAGAAGTTAAAGGAGAAATAATTATTAATAAAGTTGGAGAACAACTAGTATTAAAAGATAATTCCTTTAATTATGAAAATGTAAGTCTAAATGATGTAGCTTTTAGCCTATATGCCGCCAAAAATATTTACAGTGGTGATGGCACTTTAATTTTTAAAAAAGATACCCTAATTGGAACATATAATACTATTAATGGAACTATAAAAATCAGTGATTTATATTTGGGTGATTATTATGTAATTGAAAAAAAGACATTAGATAATTATGTTTTAGATAAAGAAAAATATTATATAACTTTAGCTTATAAAGACCAATATACCATGACAGTAAGTGAAACATTAAATCTTAAAAATTATTTACAAAAAGGGAAATTAACCTTTACTAAAAAGGATGATAATAATGAATTACTAGCAAATGCTAAAATTGCTATTTATTACTATACTTATAATGAAGAAAAGGCCACTTTAATATATGAAGGCTTAACCAATGAATCAGGAAATATTACACTAGATAATTTATTTATAGGAAAATATTATTTAATTGAAACGATGGCACCAGAAGGATATTCTTTAAATAATACTAAACTATATTTTGAAATTAAAGATAATAATACAGAAGTAAATCTAGAAATGGTAGATAAAAAAGTTCTTACAGAAGAACTTATCTATGATGTACCTGATACTTATAGTAATTTAGATAATATTATTAATATTATAGTTATTGTTCTAAGTATTTTAAGTTATTTGATAGTTTATGAAAAAAAGAATAATTAGTAAATTTATTTTGGTTATTGCTATATTATTATTTACAACATATTATTTATATAGTTTTTATAAAATAAAGTATGATAATAAATTAGTAGAAAATTATTTTATTACCAAAGTAAATGTAAAAAATAAAGATATTAATGAAAATATTAAACAAACTGATAATTATTTAGGTATATTAGAAATTCCTAAATTAGAAATTAAAAAAGGATTTTATGATATTTCTAATAAATTGAATAAAGTTAATAAAAATATACAAGTATTAAAAGGATCTACTATGCCAGATCAAGAAAATAATATTTTAGTAATTGCATCTCATTCTGGTAATGGTATTAATGCCTATTTTAAAAATTTACATAAATTAGCTATAAATGATGATATAAATATTTATTATCAAAATAATTTGTATGAATATGAAGTTAAAGAAATTTATAATGTTTCTAAAACTGGTCAAATAAATATACCAAAACAAAATGAAAAAACACTAGTATTAACAACCTGTAAAAATAAAAAACAACAGTTAATTGTTATAGCCCATTTAAAAAAGCTTTAGATTTAAAGCTTTTTTAATATGGTCGTGGATAAGTTGGATAGTAATAACTATAACTATAATTACCATATGGCATATTAGGATTAAAAGGTGGTTGATTTGAATATGGTGCAACGTTATAAATAGGTCTTGGTCTTGTAAGCCCCACTGCTGCTCCACCAACTAAAGCACCACCTAAAAACGGTAGTAAAAAATATCTATCATTTAAATTTTGCATTGGATAATTATTAGGATAATTTAATACTCGATAATTCATAATTTTATTTCCTTTCTCTATATCCTATGAATTATCTTAAAGCTTTCATATTATATTTGCCTAAAATTTAAATTTCTTCTTTTAATTTCTTTTTAAAATATTTTTGTTTAATATTATTAAATCTTACTAATTCATTTTTACTAATAGTACTAATTGAAGAATTAATAATAATTTTAATCATTTTAGTGATAGTTTTCTTATCTTCACTTGATATCTTTTGATATTTTTTTAACATTTTAGCAATATTAGTAGTTAAGTTTTTAGATATTTCACCAAAAGTATTAACATTGGTTGAATAAAAAATTTCAAAAATAGTATTAATAAATATTTTTCTTTGTTCAATCGTGGTATTTTCTAACCAATGTGTTAAAGTTTCATCAATTTCTTCACTCATTTTAGTATTTTTATCTAGCTTTATTAAATCATCTTTTAAAACTTGCCATGAGTAAATATCATGTTGAAATATCCCTTTTTCATTACTTAATATAATTTGCATTTTGGCTTTATGATTTAGACAACGACCAAATACAGAATCTTGAGGAATATAAGTTTCTATTTTATCAATTATATTGCCATTACAATATTTATCTATTATATTTTTGCTAAAACCAGGACCATCATAATTATAAACTTTTATAATTCTCTTTTGAATTTTTTCGGAAGTCGTTATAGCTGAATATATGGCAACATTGCCTCCTTTAGAATGTCCACCAATTCTAATTTTTTTATTAGGATATTTTTGAGCAATTAATTCTACATAATTTCTTCCCGCTAACTGACAAGGAACATCATCCATAAAAGACATATTAAGGTCTTCTTTCCAACCATAAATGGTGTTATCAGTTCCAAGATAAGAAATATAAATTTCTTTATTAGGAAGATGAATTGTAATGGCACCAAATTGTTGCTCTATTAGTTTATCATTAGTTTTAACATAGTCAGTCACTATAAGATTTTTAAATCGATTACTTGAGCCAAGATGAGTAACTAATTCTTTATCACCATTATAAAGAAACTCTTCATTAGGAATATCTTTCATCTTTTGTGAAATAGAAAAAATAGTTTCCTTTTTATGCATTTTAATTTTATTAAACAATAAATAAGAAAATCTTGCTAAAATCATACTATCTATTTCATTAAATTTAAATTTTCTATTAATAGGAATATCTCCCCGCCAAAGTAAATAATCATTTATGCTTGCCATATTTTTCAACTACCTTTTCATTTATTACTTATAAATATTATATCATTATCAGGAAAATATTGCTCTATAAATTTGAAAAATTGTATTAAACAAGACACACATTTTTGATATAATATTTATAATTTGTTAAGGAGGGTCTTATGAAGAAAATTTATTACTATCAATCCGAAGACGAAGACTTTATAGAAACTAAAAAACAAGACTATAAATTAAAAAAAGATTTCATTTGGATTCACGATAATCCATTTTATCAAATAGCGGCTTTTTTTATCTATCTTATAGTTTTAATTTTTTCTTTAATTTATACTAAATTATTTTTACATGTTACTATTAAAAATAAAAAAATTTTAAAAAAAGAAAAAGGTTATTTTTTATATAGCAATCATACCCAAATGCTCGGTGATGTTTTTAACCCTTTTATTATTTGTTTTCCCCATCATCCTTATCTTATCTGTTCACCATCTAATCTAGGTATCCCCATTATTGGAAAAATTCTTCCTATCGCGGGGGCATTACCAATTCCAGATAATATACATGATATGCTAAAATTTAAAGATGCGATTAAGAAGCGTTCTAATAAACCCATCATTATTTATCCCGAAGCTCATTTGTGGCCTTATGCTACTTTTATTAGAGACTATCCCCTAGTATCATTTCATTACCCTGTCGAAAATAAGAAAAAAGTTTTTGTTGCCACGACCACTTATACTAAATCTAAATTATTTAAAAAGCCTAAAGTAACCATTTATATTGATGGACCATTCGAAAGCAATGAAACTTTAACTAAAAAAGAAAATATAAAATTATTACATGATCAAGTATATAAAACAATGGTTGAAAGAAGTAAATTAAATAATTACGAATATATAAAATATAAAAAGAAAGATAGTTAATTAATCTTCCTTTTTATAACCAGCAATATCATCTAAAGAAAAAGTATAATTTAATTTTTGATGATAAACTTTTTCATAACATTCTTTTTTTTGTTCATAATCAGTTATAGCCATCCATTTACTATTTTCTTTTATTGATTTATTTTTATCAGGATAAATAGGTTTTAAAACATGAACAATATATTCCACTTCTCTAAATTCCTCATTATCATCTTCATCTTTATCTTTAATTTCGACAAAGCAAGAAATAACTGGTACATTATTTTCACTAGCAAACTCATAAGCACCACGTTTACAAGGGCGAGGCTTACGATAATTAAACCACATTTCTTCTTCTGGATAAATTAAAACATAATTATTTTTATCTAATATCCTTTTTAACTCTGGCTTAAACGTTTTTATAATGTAATTAGGACCCTTAAATATTGGAATATTGTTTAAATTATTCATTAAATAGCCAATAAATCCAGGCATAGCTAAATTAGTATCTTGAATGACAATATAAATATTTTTATGACTCCATTTTTTTATCATTTTTCTAATTGCCATATTGTCTAAAGGATTAAAATGATTGCTTGTTATTATGGCACCGCTTTTAATGCCTTCAAGATTTTCTAAACCTTCAATAGTAATTGATTTATTTAATTTAATTCCTAAAACATCTACAAAAAGATAAGCAAAATGATTTTTAAAAAAATAGATTAATTTATGTTTTTTACTATCATAAAATTTTTTTAAAATTACCTCTTTTTCTTCATCACTTAAATTGGGATCATTAACTTCAACTTTTTTATTTAATTCATTATTTTTAATATTTTCTTCAATATTTTTAATAACTTCTTTTTTACTTCCACCTATAACCATACTTTACCCCTAAAATCTTTTTTCTAAACCACTTTCAAATACCTTCTTAAAAGTAATTTCATTATTCATAATTTCTGATGCTCTAGAAACTAAATTATCTAAAGCTTTTTTATCAGCTTCTTGTTTTTCTATTGTAAAATTCTCTTTTTCTTTTAATATATCATCTTTAAATAAAGAATTATTAGCGTACTTCCAAAAATATTCTTCATAATCAACATTATCATAATGCCAAGGTTTAAAAAATAAGTTATAATGAACTATTTTAGGATTTGTAAAAACTAAATTTCCATTGGTAGGCATTGCGTCCCATTCATTAGGCAAATGTAATATTTTACCATAAGCCATGGCATTAATATAATCTTGATCGGGACATACGGTGTCAAAATGATATTTATTTAATAAATATAAAAAGTGATTCTCAAAATCTACTTCTCTTAATTTTTTCATATTCATTAAAAGAACACCAGAATTAATATATTCTTTAATACTAGCTCCTGCATTTAATCTAAAATACTCACATAATATCGGATTATCTTGACATGATATATCCGTACAACCACCAAATAAATTATCTTTTAAATCATAGTTATATAATTCAGATATATCACCTGGAATACAAGTATCACTATCAATATAAATTGCTTTATCATATTCTTTAAACATAAAAGGAATGAATATTCTAAAATAAATAGTTAAAGTAAAAAAATCAGTCCGAAGTAAATTTTCTTTACGATTAGTAATACTTTCTAATCCTTTTTTCATTTCATTAAAAAATATTTTGACATTATCTTTTTCTAAAGTTTTTAATTTTTTAATTGCGTCTTCTGTAATTGATTCATAAACGACATGAATATTATAATTATATTCTTTAGAGGCATTATCAATCAATGATGCAATAGCAACAGATAAATAAGGAGCATAATCTTTATCTATCGTAAAAAAAATAGGAATTATTTCTTTCATTAATTCATCCTTTCCTTAATTAAAATATATTCATCTAATATATCATCAAATGAGTGTATATTTAATATATCATGAAGTTCTGTAATTTGCCAAGGTTTTATAGTTTGTTTTTTAATGGTAGGCCAAAATTTAAAGGTCGTAGTAAAATGTCTAAAAACTGTTTCATTATCTTCTTCCTTTTGTTCATTATAAATTCTTGGCACAATTAATTTCTTTTTGACATACCAATTAAGGGCTGATTGATCAGGTAAAAGCATTTTTCGATTTTGACATAAAAGACGCGATTTAGAAAATAGCCCTGTTTTCTTAATCATTGGCATATTTAAAAGTAACACGCCTGAATTAAGATATTCTTTTTTTAAAGGTTTCTTTTTATAAATATGACTTCCATAATAATCTAAAACCCCAACTAATTCATAGTTAGAATTATCAATTTGGTATAATTTCATCGGGTCTTTTAAAGCTACAACATCATTATCTAAATAAAGAATTTTATCAGGTATCTCATTAACTAAATCAGCATATAATCTAAGCATACAATAAGGAGTAAAAAAAGTATCAATATTTGCTACTGGTAATGATTTATTTACTTCTTCAGTTATATCAATTAATTTAATAAAATTATTTTGATTTTTTTCCTTAACTATTTCATTAAGAATTTCTATATTTTCTATTTTCAATGGTTCATAAATTTTATTTTCATTTTGATATTTCATAGTTAACACATAAACATGAACAACTTCTTTAGTATTTTTTAAAATAGATAATACTGATATAATTAAACCATCTAAAATATTGGCATCACCACAATATAATAAATTCATATTATCATTCCTTTAGTTTAAATTAGTTCCATAAATAGCAATATAATAATCTTCATATTGCATAGTGATAAACTCTAATTTAAGTGTATCAACATCATGTAAATTATAGGCAAGTCCTAGGCCTAAATATTTTACATAACTTTCTTTTTTAACCCATAATAAAGTGAAATCTTCCGCACTTTTAATTAATTTCTTTTCTTCTTCTGTACATATTTTAGCAATGACTTTCTCTCGCATTGTTACTTTTTCAATATCTACTCCCACTTCACCATCAGATATAACTAAAACAGTAACATTATGACTATGACTAATATTAAAATATATTTCATTATTTTTTAAATATGGTTTGCCATAATCATTATATACTATCTCATCATGGATATTATTCTCTTTTAAAACTTTTTCTAAAAAGCTTTTTGATGATATATTTTTTTCAATATATAACTTATACATTTTTGCTTTCGATATATTTTATAATATCCCCGATTGTTTGTAATTTTTTGATATCTTTATCAGCGATTTCAATTTGATATTTTGTTTCAAAAGCAGCGATTAAATCAACTAAATCTAATGATTCAACATCTAAATCACTCACTAAATTAGTTTTTTCATTAATTTTTTCCTTTGGTACTTCTAAAACCTCTGACACTAAAGCAATTATTTCTTCTTTCATTTTATACTTCCTCTCTTACTTTATTACGTAATATTTTACCATTATTATTTTTAATAAATTCACTCGTTCTCAATTTAACTAATGCAACTTGATGATTTTTTGGTTTATCTTTATTATATTTATACAATAAATCATCAAAATATTCTTGATTAGCTAAATAATCTTCCGCTGGATAAATGCAAGCGATTAATTTATTGCTATCTTCATAAACAACTATTTCTTGAACTGCTTGATCTTTTAAAAATTCACTTTCAATTACTTCAGGACTAATATTTTCCCCATTATTTAAAACAATAATATTCTTTTTTCGGCCCGTAATAAATAGAAAACCATCTTCATCTATATAACCTAAATCACCAGTATGAAAATAACCATTTTTGATAACTTCTTCTGTTGCTTCCTTATCTTTATAGTATCCTTTCATTACTATACTACCTTTAATACAAATTTCATTATCGATAACTTTGACTAAAGCATCTCTACATACTTGGCCAATACTACCATCTTTATAAAAATAATTACGATTAACTGACACGACAGGAGAACATTCTGTAATTCCATAACCATTTAAAATTTCGATACCTATACTTCTAAACCATTTAACGTATTTTTTATCTAAATAGGCTCCGCCACAAATAATATATTGAAGATTTCCCCCAAATTCATCTAATATTTCTTTAAAAAATTTCTTTCGCAAATCAAGATTAATTTTAAGCAAAGAATTACTTAATTTAAGCATTCCTTTCAATAATTTATCTTTCTTTTTTTGTCTAACGCTTTTCCAAATTTGCTTATAAAAAGTTTCAATAAAAGCTGGCACAACAAAAATAGTATTTGGTTTATTATTTTTTAAATCTCTTATAATATATTTTAAACTATCATTAAGATATACTTCTACGCCATAGTAATAAGGCATTAAAATACCAGTAATAAGACCAAAAGCATGATGAAAAGGAAGGAAACTAACTACTGAGCCACTAGGTTCAAACAAAGATGAGGCCCCATAAATATCTGAAGCAATATTTTCTTGGGATAAAACAACTGCTTTATTAGCGCCAGTTGTACCAGAGGTAAAAAAGATAACTGCATCTTTATTTTTATTAGTTAAAGGTAATTCTTTATCAATATTTAAACCTAAATTAATATATTCTTGAATATTTTCCAAAGGATAGGAAGTTAATTTCATATCTTTAATAAATGGACAATAGTTAAATGAGTAATAAACAATTTTCGTATCACTATTTTTTAGTAATTTCTTTATTAATTCTTTTTCTAAATCTTTATCAATAACAACACAAACATTACCACTTAAAATAATAGAAAAAAACGTAACAATATAATTATAACTATTTTCACTTATTATAGCGATATGTTTATTTTTATAATTTTTAGCAAAATATTTACTTAATTTAGTAACATCATCATTAAAATCTTGATATGTTTTTTTGATAACTATACCATTTTCTTGATAAGAAAAAGCTATCTTACTATTTAAATGTAATTTTAATAATTCATTTAAATCATTTATTTTTTTAACATTATAATAATCATAATTTTGATTAATCTTTGGCATATTCTACTCCTAACTAATCTTATTCATTAAAAATTATCATTATAATAAAAAGTCCCTTAAAGGGTCCTTATTAACAAATTATGGTGCTCATACTCGGACTTGAACCGAGACTTCTATAAGAAAATAGATTTTGAGTCTATCGCGTCTACCAATTTCGCCATATGAGCACGTCCTTATTAATTATATCACAAATAATAATATAATTGTATTAAATATCTTCTTTTATTTCTTTTTTAGGAAATAAATCAGCTTCTAATTTTTCTTCATTCTTTTTTAATTCTGGTAAATCATTTAATGAAGCTAGACCAAAACAATCTAGAAATTCTCTTGTGGTTCGATACAAATTAGGTTTTCCAGGTAAATCACTTGTTCCACAAACTTTAATTAAATCTTTTCCCATTAATTTTTTGATGATATAAGAACTACTTATACCACGCATTTCATCAATTTCAATTCTCGTAATTGGTTCATTATAAGCAATGATAGCAAGGACTTCTAATTGAGCTTGCGATAAAACTTCATCTTTATTTTTAATCAGTTTTTGATAATATTCTTTATGTTCTTTTTTGGTAGTTAATTTAAAGGTACCACCTAAATAACTAATTTTTAATCCCCGATTATCCTTATCATACTCTTCTTTTAATTTTACTAAAAGCTCTTTAGCTTTATTAACATTAACATCTAAAGTACTACAAATATCTTCTAAAGTGACTCCTTCATCACCCATAACAAATAACAAGCCTTCTAAAACTCCGACTAAATTCATAATACTTCAACTCTTTCTATAACAATCGGACTAAATAATTCACTTTGTTTTAAAGTTATTTCTTTATTTTTGCTCATATCTAGTAAAGATAAAAAAGTAACAACAACATTTTCTCGTGTTAAAATATCAAATAATTCACTAAATTCAATTCTTTCTTTATTTTTTAGTAAATTTCTAATCTCAATAATACGATCTTTAACACTATATTCTTTTCGTGTAATTCTAGTGGAAATCGGTTTTTTTAAATCAATTCTTTTTTGCATTTCCAAAAAAGCATTCAATAAATCATCTAAAGTAACATTACTATTTACAACTTTTTCATTTTCAATATATTGATTCAAACTTTCAGGCAATTTAGTATAGTAATCATTTCTTTTGTCTTCTAATTCTCTAAATGTTTCTGTCATATTTTTATATTTTTCATATTCAATAATTTTATTTTTCAAATCTTCTTCACTAGTAATTGAATATTCATCTTCATTATCTTCTTCCGAATCATTTTTATTAACAAGCATTTTGCTTTTTAAATGAATAAGTTCGGAAGACATTACTAAATACTCACTAGATGTATCTATATCATCCGTATTAACACTTTCAATAAAACTTAAATATTGATCTATGATTTCACTAACTCGAATATTATAAATATCCATCTTGGCTACTCGAACTAAATGCAAAAGCAAATCAAAAGGTCCCTCAAAATCTTTAAGTTGTATATTCATTTTAACCACCTAATTATTTTATTTAACATTTATCTTGTGAACAAATAGCACTATTTTTACTAGCAATTAATTTTGTAATAATACCTTTTAATTCCGTAATTTGTTCATTAGTTAATTTATCATAGCCACTTTCTTGTGAATCAACAGTTCCAACATGAAAACTAGTAACTTTACCCTCTTTAATAGCCACTAAAGTTGGAGCATATAACCGTTTCTCATGAGTAGCGTAATCATTTCCTTCACTATCAGTTAAATAATAATCATCTAAATATTCAGCTAATAAATCTAAAATTTGATAATAACTATCAGTTCCTTTTTTAGTTTCTTCTAATTCACCATTTTGAACTGTAAATGTTGATCTAATATCACTAATATCCAAATAGTATATAATTTCATTCTTCTCTTCGGCAACTTCTAAAAGAGGTGTAATTAAACTACGACACCATGGACATGTTTTAAAACCAAAGTAAATAACACCTGTTCCTTCACTTAACATTTTAACAGCATCTTCATTTGTTAAATATTTTATATTGTTATCATCACTAATATTAACTGTAGGATATGTTTGACCACTACTATTAACTTTTCCATTATACTCTACATATTCATTTTTAAATTTAATTGCATCTTGCATACCCCTTTGTCTTTTAAATAATTGATAACCACATAATATTAAAACAATCACGGTTAGAATTATAACAAATATTAAAATAATCTTATTACTTTTTTCCATATTTAATTTACCACCTACTACAAATTTTACTATAAAAATAACGCTATTGTAAATAATTAATTATTACCATTTAACACTTCAACAAAGCGAACTGTTTTCATACTTTGTGGTGTTAGTGGTTTATCATTATTATCAACTGCGACATTAGAAATTGCTTTAACTGTTTCATATCCCGCAATTACTTTTCCAAAAGCTGCATAATTACCATCTAAATAGCCTATTTGATCATTAGTATTAACACAAATAAAAAATTGACTACTAGCTGAGTTCATATCATTACTTCTAGCCATTGAAAGTACTCCTTCATCATGTTTCAAATTATTTTCTACTCCATTTGAGGCAAATTCTCCTTTAATGGTCTCTCCATAACTTGTAACATTATTTCCCTCTGGTGATCCAGTTTGAATGACAAAGTCTTTAACAACCCGATGAAATATTTTATTATCATAAAATTTTTCTTTTACTAAATCTTGAAAATGAGCAACTGTTATGGGAGCTATATCAGGATATAATTCGATTAAAATAACTTTATTTTGATTTGTAACTATCTTAACATAATTACTTACTTCATCTATTTCTTTATAAGAATAACCTTCTATAGTGCCTTCTTTAAAATCTTTTTCGCCACAGCTACATAAAAAACAACAAAAGATAATCAAAATTATAACTTTAATATATTTTTTCATAAATCCTCTAATTATAAATATGATTCTATTTTATTAAAATCGTCTTTAGTTATTTTATAAATACCATTATATGGTTGCTCTATATAATAATGGCTATTTTCTTTATAGGCATAAACAGTTGTGGCAGCAACTTCACTATAATTAAAAACAATTTTAATATAATCACTAACTTTAGGTGTATCATTCACGCTTTTTTTATGACTATTACTTAATTTTTTTAAAATATTATAAACATCATTGATGGCTTCTTCACTACCCACCAAAGAACCATTGCTTCCTCTTTCAAAATTTAAGCTAACTAAATCATTATAAACAGGAAGTTTAATTTGATAACTTTCTCTATTTAAATAAAAATAACCACCTATTCCTACAAGTAAAATAACCACAACAATAATAATAAAAGTTTTATTTTTCATTAGTCTCTCCTTTTTAAACATTAAAAGTAAATCTAAAGATTTACTTTTAAAATTATTTACTATTTTTTATTTTAATTACTCTTTCTATACTATCTAATCTTTCATTTAATTTCTTATTTTGTACACTCTTTAATATAATATCTACTACTGTACAAACAACAACAATTATTCCTACCCACATAACAATGGTCATATCATTCATCTCCTCTTCTTCATAATCTATTAATAATTTTAAAATATCATGTTTTTCTTCACTATTATACTCTTCAGTAATTGCATTAAGAATTTCTTCATTTGATTCTTCTCTATATCCAATAAATGATTTGTTACCAATAACAATAAAAGGTACTCCAAACTCATTTTCATTGTTAACATCATATCCTAAATAACTACCAACAGCATTTTTTAATTTATCATTGGTTTTATTATGCCATACTTCAAAAGATCGAAGTTTAAAATAATTACCATAAGTATTTACTATACTATTTAAATAATTTAAAAAATCTTCACAATGAGTACATCCTTGACCTCTAAATAAATAAATTGTTACTTGTTTATCATTTTCTTGGTAATCCCCTAAATTTGGAGTTATACCTTCTGCTTTAAGAGATTGTTCTAAATTCAATGAATCAAATTTTGCTTTAACATTAATAGGAATTAATAACATTATTAATAGTCCAATTATCAATATATTTTTTTTCATATCATATCCTCCTTTTACCATTATAAAATATTTTTCTAATTATTTCTACAAAATATTGCTTTTTTTAACATTAAGCTATTACTATCAAATATTTAAAACTATTTATTTTATTAGTTTACTTTTTTTAGAAATTGTTATTAATTATTTTTCTTATTACATAATTTTATTAAACCAACAATAGCAATGACTCCCCATATAATTTGAAGAGCAAAAGAAAACCAAGCATTTTTAGGAAATAATCCGATAGCCATTAATAAAGACGATAACAAATTCAACACTTGAAATAAAACTCCATTATCAATTTTATTTAGAGATAATAATAAGTATGGAACTAAAACCATAATCATTCCTATCCAACCAATAATATCAAAAATCATTATTTCACTTCTTTCTACTTCAACAATATAATAACATAAAAATTATACTTATTGAAACAACATCAATCTTTTATAATTCATTAAATATGATATGATCAATAATTATTGGCTTATTATTTTTTACAATCTTTTTTAAAAATTCAGGACGAATGTCATAATTATCTAATTCAATAATATTAATCCATTTAAAATTTAATTTTATATTATGCCCTTTATCATTTTCAATTAAGATATAATCATTATATTTTGCATCCTCTTCCTTAAATGGTTTTAATAAATAATAAAAACATATTTCATGCATTTTTCTATTGTTTTTATTAACGAAAAAATTTTCTACTACTCCTAAATATTTTATTATTTCTAATTTATAACCTAATTCTTCTTGCATTTCCCTACATATAGCTTGTTCGGTTGTTTCTCCAAGTTCTACATATCCTCCAGGTAAACACAAAAAGCCACTATCATCCATATCAACTAATAATAATTTATTATTATTTATAACAAGACCCGATACTCTAAATTTAAAATTATAATTATCACTTTTTATTTTAATACTTTCTCTCATAACAATTCATCTAATTAATTATAACATAGTTTGGTAAATCCTTTAATAATATTTTATCAACTAAAAAAACCATAATTGCTTATGGTTTCATTTACACTTTGCTATTTTAACAAACACAATCTACATAAGTATCAGTAAGACATCTAATGGCACACAAGCAGCCACAGTCCATTGTGAAGAATGAGTTTGTTGTTACATATGGATAAAGGCTTGTTGGATCAGTATTAGGAGCAAGAACTCTAAATGTACAACAATTACCTTCAATTTTTTCAACTCTAAATACTGTTGAACAAGTAGCACCGATTGGTTCTCCACTACAATTAGTAGTAACATCTTTACTTATTGGCATACTCCATGGAGTACCATTTCCCGAGCAAGTATAAAGCATTACTGGTCTTGTATTACATACTAGGCAATTACTACCTCCACCAAGCATTGGTCTATCGCAAGTATCTAAGCAGTTATCTGGACAAGCATTTTCTTGTAATACTAAAATAATACTTAAAATTTCATTAATACAGTTGCCAGAACTATTTGAATTTGAACTTCCTGAATTATTATTATTCATCTTTTCACCCTTTCATGTATTCTCATTATTAATTTATGATTAATTTCTAAAAAAGTGTGTAACTAAATAATATTCAGGATAAAAACATGAAAAATTTCAAAAAAACAATTTAGCCTAGGTAAAACCTAGGTTTGTTTAAGTTTAAATATAA
>CANQGF010000007.1 GCA_947601485.1 uncultured Bacilli bacterium | reverse complement strand
ATAGAAAAGTTGCTATTTTTTTAGATAATTACTGGCTTTGCTTATTTTTCTCTTTTTAATTCGTATTTTTATCCTGAATAATATTTAATTAGACTTTTAAAAAAGACATTTTTATAGTATACTTATTATGGGTGATAAATTTGAATCCAATAATTCAATATGTAATAATAGCTATTGTTATTTTAATTATTTTAGCGGTGGCCCTTAAATTAACACGAAAAGATTTTGCTATTAAAGAAAATAAATTAATTGATTATTTAGGTGGCAAAGATAATATTATTAATGCTGAATGTAATATGAGTCGTTTTAAAGTTATTTTAAGAGATATTAGTTTAGTTCAAAAAGATGCTATTCAAAGACTTGGTGCTAAAGGAATTGTGGAAATTGATAATCAATTAAAAATAATATTTGATAAAAATGCTAAACAATTAAAAAAATATATTGACGAAATTGTCTAATATATTTTTTTTATTTTATTATATCTTTGATATCATTATAAGAAGAAAGAACTAAATTATCATTTTCTAAAGTGGCTTTGAAGGTAGAATTGATAATTTGATAATTACAATCTGGCTCTTTATTAAGGATACCCATATAATTATAATTATCACAATAATAATTACTAATGTCAAAATAAGCATATTTTTCGTCCCAATGACTTAATGCAATAATACTACCAACATATCTTTTATTATAACTATTACCATTATCTTCAATAAATAATCCCCCATTAAATGAATAGATATGTTTATCCATTTTATATTTATTAGTTTCTTCTTTTGTATAGATAGAATCTATTTCTTCGGGATGAATTATTTTCTTATATTTATCATAATTACCATAAGAATAATAAGTAAAAGATTCATCATCGCCTTCATAAGATAAATTATCTGTATTATAAATTTCAATAGCTTTTAAAAATAAATCTTTGCTAACATTTAAAACGTTTTCAGAAGGAAATTTATCAAATATATAATCTACTTTACGATCGATTGGAATACTTCTATTTTCATAATCATGATAAATTATTAATAAAATAATCAATAATATAACTATAAAAAATAACATAATTGTTACTTTATCATCTTTCTTCATATGATCACTATCAAAATAATATCAAAAAATCTAGCAATAAACAATAGTTTTAAATTTTTTCAATGTCAACTATGTCAGTTATTTTTATTTGTTCACCATCGATTGTAAGTAGATTAGTACTTGTTTTACCAACTAATACTTTATCTACTACTCCATTTGTTAAAGTAATACGAACTTTACTTTTATAAACATGATTAGGAGAGGCAAAAATACTATTAATCTTTCTAATAATGGTTAAACTATCTGGCTTTTTAGTACTACGATCATTACCATAGAAAATATCTTGAGTATTTTTCATAATATTATCTACTTTGCCTTCAAAAACTTTAGGTAAATCCTTCATTCTCTCAACGCGCCTTTCTTTCTTATATATTTTATGATAAATAACTATTTTTTGAACATAATAAAAACATGAAAATATTAAAAAAAGATAACTTATTTTTAATTATTCCTTTACTTATTCTTACAATAATAAGTCTTTTTAATATGGTTAATGCTCATCTTATTAGTAATATTTATCAAAATGTTTTTATTAAACAACTAATTTGGTTTATTTTAGGCTATTTAATTTTTTTACTTTTACAAAAATTAAAAATTAAAAAAATATTTAAATATGCTAAATTTTTTTATATAATTAATATTTTTCTATTAATATTAGTGTTATTTATTGGTGATAGTACTAATGGCGCTAAATGTTGGTTAAGTTTTAAAGGAATATCTTTACAACCTAGTGAAATTATGAAACTTATTTTAACTTTATATCTTATTCAGATTGTTAGTAATAATAAAATTAAAACTAATAAAGATAAATTTCTTTTAATTTTAAAAATAGTAATAATAACTCTTATACCATCTATTTTAGTTTTTTTAGAACCAGATACGGGAGCAATTATCAATTATTTAATTATTTTATTAGTAATTATTTTATTTTTAAAGTTACCTAAATGGTGGTATATATCAGTTTTTATTCTCTTTTTTTCATTAATTGGTACCTTTTTTATTCTCTATTTTTTTAAACAAGATTTACTTATTAAATTAATTGGTACCACTTTCTTTTATCGAATGGATAGATTAATAAATTTTGCTAGTGGTAATAGCTATCAATTAACACAAGCTTTAGTAACGATTGGCTCTTCTTCTTTTTTAGGAACTGGTTTTAATAAAATTCTTTTATATATTCCAGAAGCTCCGACTGATTTTATTTTAGCTTTTTCGATTGGTAATTTTGGTATTTTCTCAGGAATAATGATAATTATTTGTTATCTTTTTATTAATTTTTATCTAATTTATAAAACTTCTAAATTAAGTAATTCCAAAATTAAAATGTTTGGTTATGCTTATTTAAGTATTTTTATCTTTCATCAAATTTATAATATTGGTATGAATTTAGGGCTTTTACCCATTATGGGTATTCCTCTTCCCTTTTTATCTTATGGTGGTACCAATACATTAATTAATTTCTTATTTTTAGGATTACTTTTAAGATTTATTAATGATAAAAAATATTTAAAACCAAATGCCATTTAAAAAGACTTAAAGTTTTTTTCTTTAAGTCTTATTTTTTAAGCAATTTCTTCGTTTCCTCTAGCCAAAAATTTTTCTTCTAGAGCTTCGCTAGCATCATCACCAAGTAATTCTTTTTCAAGTTGTAAATCAATGTCACTATATTGTTTAGCTCCCGTACCAGCCGGAATTAATTTACCAATAATAACATTTTCTTTTAAACCTGTTAAGTAATCTACTTTTCCACGCATTGCCGCATCAGTTAAAACTCTTGTTGTTTCTTGGAATGATGCAGCAGATAAGAAGGAATCAGTTTCAAGTGATGATTTAGTAATACCAAGCATTATTGGATTACCTTTAGCAGGAACGCCACCTTGTAAGATAACTGGTTTATTACCTTCAGCAAATTCTCTTAAACTTACAGTTAAGCCTTCAACAAAGTCAGTATCACCAGCATCAATTATTCTTACTTTATTAATCATTCGTTTAACAATCAATTCGATGTGTTTATCATTGATATCAACACCTTGTAATTTATAAACATTTTGAATTTCTTTTAAGATATATTCTTGAGCTGTAAGTGGATTTGTTACCGCTAGTAATTCTTTTGGTGAAATAACACCTTCAGTAAGTTTATCACCAGCATTAACTTCATCACCAACTTCAACTCTTAATTTCATGTTATAGTTAGTTACATGTTCTTTAACACCAGAGGCATTTTCAATAACAATAGTATGTTTACCATTTTGTTCTTGAATGCTAATTACTTTACCAGTAATTTCCGCAATCGTAGCCTTGAATTTAGGAACACGAGCTTCAAATAATTCTTCAACCCGAGGAAGACCTTGAGTAATATCATCTCCACCAGCAACACCACCAGTGTGGAATGTACGCATGGTAAGTTGGGTACCCGGCTCACCAATAGATTGAGCAGCCATAATACCAACAGCTTCACCTGTTTCAACTAAATTACCAGTAGCTAAATTACGACCATAACATTTTTGACAAACACCGTTTGCAGTTTTACATGTAAGAACACTTCTAATTTCAACTCTTTTAATACCAGCTTTTTTAATTTTAGCTACGATATTTTCTGTAATCATTTCTCCAGCTTCTAGAATAGTTTCTTTAGTTTCTGGATTAACAATTTTTTTAGAAGCATAACGGCCTAAAATTCTTTCTTCAAGAGATTCAATAACTGAACCATCTTTATCATTTATTAAATCGTAAACTACAACACCTTGCATTGAACCACAATCATGTTCTTTAACAATTATATCTTGAGCTACATCAACAAGTCTTCTTGTTAAGTATCCTGAATCGGCAGTACGTAAAGCGGTATCAGCAGATCCTTTTCTAGATCCATGGGTTGATAAGAAGAATTCTGATACGGATAAACCTTCCATAAAACATGAAGTAATTGGGATTTCAACAGTTGTACCATCTGGTTTAGCCATTAAACCTCGCATACCAGCAAGTTGGGTAAAGTTAGAAATTTTACCACGAGCACCACTGTTCATCATCATGAAAATTGGATTAGTAAAGTTATCTTTAGCAATTTCTGCTAGAGCGTCCTTTACTTCATCAGTTGCTTCTGTCCAAATTTGAATAACACCATTATATCTTTCTTGGTTTGTAATTAAACCTTTTTGATATTGTTTATTAATTTTATCAACTTTGGCCTTAGCTTCTTTAATAATATTCTCTTTCGCATCACTTCTTACAACATCAGCAGCAGATACTGTAATACCCGCAATAGTTGAATATTTAAATCCTTGATCTTTTAATTTATCAAGCATTACTGATGTTTCAGTAGTTTTATATCTTTTAAATACTTGTGCAATAATTTGTCCTAAAGTTTTTTGAACAAATGGACTAACTAAAGGCATAGCTTTAATAGCTTCTTCTAAGTTTGTTCCCATTGGAAGGAAATATTTATTTGGAGTGATACCTTCAATATTTTCTTTAGTTCCTTCATTTAAATATGGGAATGAATCAGCTAAAATTTCATTAAATTTAATTTTACCTACAGTAGTAACTAAATATTTATCTTGTTGTTCTTCGGTAAATAATTTATGTTTAAATGATTTTACAGGAATAGCAATTCTTGTATGAAGATCAATTTCTCTTCTTTCATAAGCCATTAGGGCTTCATTACAATTTCTGTAAGCTTTACCTTCATTTTTACCACCAGCAACTTCCATAGTAAGGTAACAATTACCTAATACCATGTCTTGGCTTGGTGTAACAATAGGTTTTCCATCTTTAGGGTTTAAAATGTTATTAGCCCCAAGCATTAAAATTCTTGCTTCAGCTTTAGCTTCTTCAGATAGAGGAACGTGAACAGCCATTTGGTCACCATCGAAGTCAGCATTAAAGGCTGTACATACAAGTGGGTGAAGACGAATAGCTTTACCACCAACTAATTTTGGTTCAAAGGCTTGAATACCAAGTCTATGAAGTGTTGGGGCTCTATTAAGCATGACAGGATATTCAGTAATAACATCTTCAACTACATCCCAAATAGATTCATCACGAGATTCAATTAATTTTTTAGCTCCCTTAATATTGTGAGCAAGTCCTCTTTCAACTAAACCATGAATAACATGTGGTTTAAATAATTCAATAGCCATTTCTTTTGGTAAACCACATTGATACATTTTAAGACTAGGTCCAACAACAATAACTGAACGACCAGAATAGTCAACACGTTTACCAAGTAAGTTTTGACGGAAACGTCCTTGTTTACCTTTTAACATACTAGATAAACTTTTTAAAGGACGATTAGAAGCTGCAGTAATGCTTCTTCCTCTTCTACCATTATCAAATAATGAATCAACTGCTTCTTGAAGCATACGTTTTTCATTTTGAACAATGATAGTTGGAGCACCTAATTCAAGTAATTTCTTTAAACGATTATTTCTATTTATAATTCTTCTATATAAATCATTTAAATCACTAGTGGCAAATCTTCCACCATCAAGTTGAATCATTGGTCTAAGTTCAGGTGGAATAACCGGTAAAACAGTTAAAACCATCCATTCTGGTTTATTACCAGATTCTTGGAATGCTACTAAAGCATCCAATCTTTTAACTAAACGGATTCTTTTTTGACTAGTGGCATTTTCTAGTTCTTTACGAACATTTTCTACTTCTTTATCAATATCTACTCTTTTTAATAATTCTTGAATAGCTTCAGCACCCATGCCAACTTTAAAAGTATTACCATATTTTTCATAATAAGCACGATATTCTTTATCAGATAAAGTTTGTTTTTCTTCTAAAGGAACATTACCTGGATCAATAACAACATAACTTACAAAATATAGAACTTCCTCTAAATCTCTTGGACTCATATCAAGGACTAGTCCCATTTTAGATGGAACACCTTTAAAGAACCAAATGTGAGAGCAAGGGGCAGCAAGTTCAATATGCCCCATTCTTTCACGTCTTACTTTTGATCGAGTAACTTCTACACCACAACGATCGCAAACAACATTTTTATATCTAAGTCTTTTGTATTTTCCACAAGAACATTCAAAATCCTTAGTAGGTCCGAAAATCTTTTCGCAGAATAAACCATCTCTTTCAGGTTTTAAAGTACGATAATTAATAGTTTCTGGTTTTTTAACTTCACCATAAGACCAACTACGAATTTTTTCTGGTGATGCAATACTAATTTTGATACCTTTAAATTTACTTACATCTATCATTATTCCACCTCGATATCTTCATCTTCTAATGAATCAGGAAATTCTAAATCATCTAAAGATGGTTCATCCTCTTCTTCTAAATCATAAGGAGCTTCTTCATTATTTTCACTTTCAGTTACTTCTTCAAAAGGTTCTTCTCCTTCTTCTTGACCTGGAATTTCGATTTCTTCAATTCTAAATGGTTCATCATTGTCATCTTCTTCTTCAAGATCTTTAAACTCTAATACATTATCATCATTATCAATAACTTGAACATCTAAACCTAAAGCTTGGAATTCTTTAACTAAAACTCTGAATGATTCTGGTACACCAGCTTGATTTACTAGTTTACCTTTAACTAAAGCTTCATAAACTT
This sequence comes from uncultured Bacilli bacterium, assembly GCA_947601485.1. GTDB lineage: Bacteria > Bacillota_I > Bacilli_A > RF39 > UBA660 > SIG200. The sequence goes on along the minus strand of CANQGF010000007.1, from coordinate 27,916 downwards.
TAACACGTCCAACAATATCATCAGCTTTAACAGTTAAAATTTCTTGTAAAACATGAGCAGCACCATAAGCATATAGAGCCCAAACTTCCATTTCACCAAATCTTTGACCACCAAATTGTGCTTTACCACCAAGAGGTTGTTGCGTAACAAGTGAATAAGGTCCTGTTGCTCTTGCATGTAACTTATCATCAACCATGTGATGAAGTTTTACCATATACATAACACCAACAGCAATTCTTTGATCAAATGGCTCACCAGTACGACCATTGTATAAAACGGTTTTACCATCTGCATCCATTCCAGCAGCTTTCATTTCTTCTTGAATATCTTCCCAAGAAGCACTATCAAATACTGGAGTGGCATAATGAACACCTAATTTTTTACCAGCCATTCCTAAATGTAACTCTAAAATTTGACCGATGTTCATACGTGATGGAACACCAAGTGGATTAAGCATAACATCAACTGGACGTCCATCTGGTAAGTATGGCATATCTTCTTCTGGTAAGATTAATGAGATAACACCTTTGTTACCATGACGACCAGACATTTTATCGCCGACTTGAATTTTTCTCTTTTGAATAATATATACTCTAATAATTTTAGATACACCAGCAGGTAATTCATCAGAATCTTCTTTAGTATAGATTTTTACATCGTGAACGACTCCACCGGCACCATGTTCTACTCTTAAAGATGTATCTCTTACTTCTCTTGTCTTTTCACCAAATATAGCATGTAATAATTTTTCTTCACTAGTTAATTCTTGAACACCTTTTGGAGTAACTTTTCCAACTAGTATGTCGCCTTCTTTAACTTCTGTACCAATTTTAACAATTCCATCAGCATCTAGATTTTTACGAGCATCTTCACCGACATTTGGAATATCTCTTGTAATTTCTTCTGGTCCAAGTTTAGTATCACGACATTCAATATCATAGTGATCTATATGTAGTGATGTATAAACATCATCTTTAACTAATCTTTCATTTAAGATAACAGCATCTTCATAGTTATAACCATTATAAGTCATGAATGCAACTGTCATATTTTTACCTAAAGCAAGTTCGCCTTTATCTGTTGAAGGACCATCAGCAATAACTTGGCCCTTTTTAACTTTATCACCCTTTTTAACAAGAGGATGATGATTGATAGCACTTGAGGCATTACTACGTTCAAAGTTAGCTAAATGATAAGTATCTTCGCCTTCTTTAACTTTAACGACAATCTTTAAGCCATCAGCATATTCAACAACACCATCAGCTTTACAAACAACAGTTGATCCGGAATCACGGGCCGCAATCCATTCAACACCAGTACCAACGATTGGTGCTTCACTAGTTAAAAGAGGTACAGCTTGACGTTGCATGTTAGATCCCATTAAGGTACGGTTAGCATCATCGAATTCCAAGAATGGAATACAACTTGTTGTAATAGATACAACTTGGCTTGGAGCTACGTCAACATAATCAACTAACTCGCGTTTTACCATAACGTTATCGCCATTATAACGAACCAATATCTCATCTTCAACAATCTTCATATCATCATCAAGTTTAACAGTTGCTTGGCTGATATATAAATCTTGTTCTTCATCAGCGGTCATATAGACAATTTCATCTAAAACTTTACCGTTTTCTACTCTTCTATATGGTGTCATAATGAAACCATATTCATTAATTTTTGCATAACCTGCTAAAGAAGTAATAAGTCCAATGTTTTGACCTTCTGGTGATTCAATCGGACAAATACGACCATAGTGTGAAGAGTTAACATCACGAACATCCATGCCAGCACGTTCTCTTGATAAACCACCTGGCCCTAAACTTGATAAACGTCTTTTATCAGTAAGTTCTGCGATTGGGTTAATTTGATCCATAAATTTTGATAATTGGCTTGAGCCAAAGAACTCTTTTAACGCCGCAGTAATAGGACGAATATTAATCAATGTTTTTGGTGTAATATTTTCCACTTCTTGAGTAGTCATTCTTTCACGAATAACTCTTTCCATTCTAGCAACACCAGTTTTAAATTGATTTTGAATAAGTTCTCCAACTTGACGAACACGTCTATTTCCTAAATTATCTATTTCATCTGTATTACCAATATTATCATGTAAATTTAGATAATATGATACAGCGGCATAAATATCAGGAATTGTAAGTCTTTTTTCATCAATCGCTGGATCATTACCAATAACTTTAACAACTCTTTTATTATCAATTTTATCATAAACTAATATTTCTTGAATCTTATTATAATCATCAAGTTCCATATTAGTTAAAACTTCTTTAGTATGTCCTTCTTTATATAATTCTCTTAATTCTCTTAAGACATTTTTATCAATAGTAGTTCCTTTTTTAAAGACAACTTCACTACCATTTTTAATATTTTCTGCTAAAGTACAACCTAAAATTCTTTCACCAACAAATAGTTTTTTATTGAATTTATAACGGCCTACTTTGGCTAAATCATAACGGAAACGATCAAAGAATCTAGTTATTAATTGGTTTTTAGCACTATCTAGAGTTGTTGGTTCACCTGGTCTTAATTTTTCATAAATTTCAATTAAAGCCTCATCAGTGTTTTTAGTATTATCCTTAGCTAAAGTATTTTTTAAATATTCATTATCTCCAAATACTTCAAGGATATCTTCATCACTTGACAAACCAATAGCTCTTAAGAACGTTGTAATTGGCACTTTTCTTGTTCGATCAATTCTTACATAAACAACATTCTTTGCATCTGTTTCAAATTCAAGCCAAGTACCCTTATTAGGTATAACTTCACCTGAAATAATATGACGGCCGTTTTTATCTATTTCTCTTTTAAAATAAATAGATGGACTTCGAACAAGTTGAGAAACAATTACTCTTTCGGCCCCATTAATTATGAATGTTCCAGCCTCTGTCATTAAAGGCATGTCTCCAAGGAAGATTTCTTGTTCTTTTACTTCCCCTGTTTCATGAATGTAAACTCTTGCTTCTACTTTAAGTGGAGCGGCATAGTTTACCATTCTCTCTTTTGCTTCTTTAATGGAATATCTAGGTTCTTCAAAAGAATAATCACCAAATTCTAGTGAAATATTACCTGTAAATGATTCCACAGGAAATAAATCATCAAAAACTTCTTTAATTCCATTTTGTAAGAAGTCTTGATAACTTTTCTTTTGAATCTCCAATAAGTCAGCAAGTTCTAGCGTATTTTTAGATTTTGCAAAGCTTTTTCTTTCGCGATAATTACCAAATTTTAAGGTCTTATAAGCCACGATATCACCCCTATACTAGATTAAAAATTTGAAAAAATATAAATACGTCACCAATTTAAGATTGTAACAAAATTGTTAGTTAAAGTCAACTAGTTTTTGGCAACAATTATCCAAAAACCTTTACTTTGAGCAATTTTTTCACATTTACATATTTTTTCAAGTTCCGCTTTTACACTTTTAGCGCCTTTGTCTTTGGAAATAACAAACCAAATTTCCCCATCTTTATTTAATTTTGCTAACCCACCTTCTAAAAACTCCATTAATACTTTTTTCCCAGCATGAGTTGGTGGATTAGTAATAATTAAATCATAATTATTAGTTACATTTTCATAGATGTTACTTAAAGAAACACTTGCATCCACTTTATTTTCTTCAATGTTCATTTTACATAAATGAACTGCTCTTTTATTGATATCAAACATATCAACATGTTTGTTTAAAATTTTACTTAAAGTAATACCAATAAAGCCATAACCAGAACCTATATCAAGAATACTATCTATATCTTTTTTTCCTAACTCTAAAAAGGTTTTAACTAAAAACAAACTAGCATAATCTATTTTATTTTTAGAAAAAACTCCATTATCACTCATAAACACCAAATTATATGCATCTAAAGAGAAATTTATACGCCGTATTTCACTTTTTAAATTTTCATTATTTGTAAAATAGTGTTCCAAATAAGTTCCCCGTTTCTTTAAGATATACTTTAGTATATCATATTTTAAACGCTGGAACAAGAAAAAAATTATCTTTTTGGATTGCCATTAGGTGGAATTTGCATCGTCGTTAACTTTTCTTGTTCTTCTAACATTTTTAATAAGGCTTCTTTTTGGCTTAAAAGCATTTCTCTTTGAGTAGCAATAGTAAAAGCATTATTTGACACTTCTTTAACATCAGTTTGCCCCGTAGCCATCGTAAAAGCATTAACTTTCGGACTATCCATTTCTTTTGCATATAATGTTTCTATTCCTTCAGTATTTTGCATTGCTAGAATAAAAGCATTAACCTCATTATCTTCTTTTACCTTGCTTTCTTCTCTACTCTCACTTATGCTTTTTTCTATTTCTTTTTTAGCAATATCAGTCATACATAAATTATCAGGATTTAAACCTAAAGCAATAAATTCTTCTCTTGCTTTATTACAAACATTTTTAACAAAATTATGATCTATTTTTGGAATATTAGATACTAAAGCTTGAGTTTTAATACGATATTCATCCCATAGCATATAATCATGATAATAATTTCTAATTGTGGTATCTCCTATCCTAACATCGCCATGATTTAAACACCATTCTTTGACACTTTTTTCAATAGCGTTAGCAACCCCAATACAAACATTGGACGTATATGAATGTTTAACAACTTCAGTTTCAGAAGCATAACCTAACCAACTAGTAATTTTACCAACTAATTCTGATGGCTCATTGCAATTATGAATTAATTCAGGATTATTTTTTTCAATATTTAATAAGCTTTCAATCGTAGCTTTTAAATATTCTGTTGAAGTATATATAACTATACTATCTTTAAAGCCTTTTTCATTATAATCATTATTCGGTATTTTAAAATAAAAAGGTATATTATTTCCTTTAAGTTCACTATAAATAGCATTACTTAAAGCCATTAAATTATCTGCTTTACAATTAATATATAAACGATGCCGCATATCATTACTAGAAATTTTAGAACTTTTTAAAAGATGCCATGATTTAAAAGTCAAAAAACCTGGTTGTTCTGTTAATGGATTATCACTTAAATTACTATGTTTGGCATAATCAGCATATAGTTCTTGCAAAAATAATCTTTTATCACTTTGATTTATTTTTCCAATACTATTGGGATCTACTCTTAATTTAGAATATATTAAGTCATATAAATCATTAGTTTTTTTAAAATTTTCTGGATCTATTTGTAAATATTCTCTAATTATTTTTTTAATAAAATCATCATCTGCTACTAATTTTACTTGTGATTCTAAATTTTCTAATGAATAATTCATAACTAACCTCTTCTTATATTTATTTTAACTTTATATAAAGTTAAAAAATATCCTAAATTAATATACTTTACTTAATTTGACAATCAGTTTTCACATAAATTATTGTTTATTTTTTCATCTTTACTTAATAAATAATTTATTCCATTATGACAACTTAAAATATTAAACTTATCTAAAATATATAATTTATCTTGATAATTTTCCGTAATTTGAGATTCACTTAATATATCATCTAAACTTATTTTACCATCTTTAATTGCATAAGAAAGTTCATATTTATCAAAACCATAATCCAAATAAATATTATTAAGACAATATGTATAAAAATTCTCCATATATTCTATTTTGTCTTTACTACACTTATCTTTTTCTATTACTTCTATTTTATAATCATTATATAAATTTTCTTCTACTACTATGGTATCTTTTAAAGTAATATTATTTGAATCATAATTTTTGACTAAACCTATTACAGTTATATAATCATAAATTTTATATTTATTTAAAATATCACTTTTAACATTAACTACTAATTTACTTTCATCATTAAAATCAACATAACCATTAATACTATTATCAACATTTTTATAAGCTTTTAATTCTAAAGTACTACTGCCATCTATTTTGCTAATCTTTCCTTTAACTTTAATAAACTTATTATGATATTTTTTAAATGTTTCTTTAGGATTATTTAATAGTTGATTAATATCTAACTCTAACAAGTATTTAGAATTACAAGCAAAACTTTTTTGATAGTTATAGTCAAAAATAAAACTATTATCACACCAAAAAAGACGATAAAAAAGACTATCATAGGTAATAACTTTGGCATTACTTTTATTTTCTATAGCATATATTGGTTTTGTATTTAAAATATAAGTTATTAAAAAATCACCACCATAAGTTATAATTAGTAAAAGAAAAGGGATGCTAAAATATAATAAATTTCTCTTATTTTTAATTATAATAAAATATAAGAATATTAAAAATATTCCTAAAAGAACACTAATTAATCTATAAATACTATATATATTAATAAAGTATGGTATTAAAATTAATAACAACCCTAAAATAAATAAGCTATATTTTAACCTCATTATAATCACTATTTATAGTATACGCTAAATAATTCGATTACAAACAAAAAAGTTAGCACATGCTAACTCTTATCTTACTTAACTTTACTTATTAGTTTAAAGCGTCTTTTAATTTGCTACCAGCTTTAAATGAAGCAACAGTTTTTGCAGGAATTTTTAAAGGTTCTTTAGTTAAAGGATTGATACCTTCTCTAGCAGGTCTTTTTTTAGCACTAAATGTACCAAAACCTACAAAAGTAACTTTTCCTTCTTTTTTAAGGCCTTTTGTAATACCTTCAATAACTGCATCTACAGCTCTTCCAGCAGCAGCTTTAGAAATTTCAGCTTGTTCTGCAACCATTTCTACTATTTCTTGTTTAGACATGTTTTTTACCTCCTCATTTAATAATAAACATTATCTTCGCTTGGACCTATTGTCCTCACATAATAAGATTATCAAAAAAGTTGGGTAAAATCAATAAAAATTTAATAATTAAGTGTGATTTTTGCTAATTTTAGCCTTATTTGACAATATTTTTAACTATAAAACAATAGCAATTAAGTTATTTGATCCTTTATTAACTATTTTAGTAACTGTATTTGCAAGTTTGAAACGTGTATTATCCGGCATCATATTTAGTTTAGCTTGGATACCTTCTTGAACAATTACTTCTAAACTACGACCAAAGATTTCACTCTTCCAAATACTTGATGGATCATTTTCATAATCTTTCATTAAATAATTTATTAATTCTTTACTTTGAATTTCACTACCGATAATTGGTTCAAATGTTGATTCAACATCAACTTTAAGTAAATGAATACTTGACGCTAAAGCTTTTAATTTTACGCCATATCTACTTCCTTGTTTAACAATTTCTGGTGTTTCTAATTTCATATCTTTAAGTGTTGGATAAACTATACCATAACCTGTTGTTTTAGCTTGTTTTAAAGCACTTCTGATAAGTTCAGTTTCTTCTTTACTTTCTTTATAAGTAGCAAATATTTTTAATAATCCTGCTTTTGTCGTAGCAGACTCGCCCATTAATGATTTAAGGGTAGCATCATATAATTCATTTGTACTTTCTAGATTAATGGTAATGGTCCCAGTTGAAGTATCAAGTTCACTAATATATGATTTAGAGATATACGGACTATCTTCAAAGTGACTAATAATATAATCAACATCTTTTACTTTATTAACACTGATAACACTTTCCTTAATTTTTTCTAAATAATGAACTTTTATTTCATTATTCATAGGTAAAACATGTACCCATTCTGGCATATTAACTAAAATGTCCATAACTGGAAATTCATATAAAGCATTTTTTAGAATACTCATAATTTCTTTTTCATTCATGGCCTCAACATTAATAGGCATAACGGGAACATCATAAGCATCACTTAAACTTCTTGAAAGTTCAACTGTTTCCGTATTAGTTGGATGAATAGTATTTAAAATTACAATAAAAGGTTTCCCAATATCTTTTAATTCTCCAACTATCTTTTCTTCAGCTTCCACATAGTTATCTCTTTTGATTTCACCAAATGAACCATCAGTTGTAACTACTATGCCAATGGTAGAATGATCTTTAATAACTTTTTGCGTTCCTACTTCAGCAGCTTCCACAAAAGGAACGGCGTCAGGAAACCATGGCGTTTTAACCATTCTCGGATTTCCATCTTCATCTTCATAACCATTAGACTCCGGAATAACATATCCAACACAGTCAACTAACTTAATATTCGTTTCAAAATTATCAACTTTAATCGTTGCCCCATTAGAAGGAACAAATTTAGGCTCAGTTGTCATAATGGTTTTACCTTCGGCACTTTGAGGAATTTCATCTAAACATTTCTTTTTATCAAAATCATCAGTTATATTAGGAACAACTAAATTTTCAATAAATCTTTTAATAAAAGTTGATTTACCAGTTCGAACAGCTCCTACTACACCTAAATAGATTTCCCCATTTCCTCTTTTAGCTATCGAAGATATTATACTTTCATTTTCCATAACTTTTCTCCTTTTTCTAATTAATGCTATGTAAAATAAATAAACTTTATACCTAAATTAAAGCAAAAAAAAGATAGGCATAAAAAATATTATACCTAAACTTGTCTACGGTAACATTCTTAAATTGCATTTTAGAATATTACGGCAAAAAAATAAATTTTAATTTGTTTCTTTAATATAATATAATAAGCCAAGAAACAAAACCTATTATATGGAAAAAAATAATCCATTTGAGTAACATATCATTTTTAATTTTAACAACTTGGCACGTGTGTAGTGTTTTATTGTCTTTTTAATAGTTAATTTGGATTCCGCCCATTCCATCATATTTTTGAGATATCTTAAGTGGAAAATTAAAGACATAGCCAAGACCACCGCCGTCAAGCTCATAATTATGAGACTCTTCTAGGGTCACATTAGTAACCGCATGTTGATAAGAACCATATACATCAGTATAGTTTTTGGTTGGTGTAATATCACATTCAATCGTCATTACTAATGATTGTAAATTTTCATTATTAACGACATTCATTGATATCCCAAAGCCATTTGAAAAACGTTTAATATTAGTACCGTTCCAAACGTAAGTAATTGTTGTATATTTACCATTTTCAGAATAGACTTGCTCACCCCATTGAGAACCATTACGAACATCGGCACCATCAAAGCGAAGACCAATTACATCAAAAGAACGAACAGCTGGTGAACCTTTCCAAGCAGCAGTTAAAGAAACAAAATTCCAATAAGAACCACCAACTACTCCTAACTCAAGTCTCTTCTTTGTTGTTTCGACGTATTGTCCTCGATCTTCTAATATAGGCATAACATCACTTTCAAAGGCCTCTTCGGTAATCTCTTTATTAGAGGTAATATTTAAACGTGAGTTATACACTGTTTCAATATATTTGGTATTAGTTTGAATATTACTATAATCAAGACTTTTGAGCTTATTATATTGTTGATCTGTCATAGTCATAATATATTCATATGGTTTAATTTTAATAAAATTATTGTAATCTTCTTCACTAATTTCTATTCCGTTATTATTAGTAAGATAAATATTTTCAGCACTTACATGTAACGGAATAACTAATAACATACTAGCTAATGTAAAAAATAAAAATTTTACATTCCTCAAACTTCTTACTCCTTTCCGTGTTCATTGTAATATTTTTCGCCAAATTTTGACAACCTATTTTGAAGAGAAAAACTAATTCTCGTCAAACGAGAATTAATTACCATATAAATAATTTAAAATATTTTCATTTAAGACTTTCATGGCTGTATCATAATTATTACAACTACCGATATAACACTCAATTACTTTATCTGTATTACCATCATAAGTATAATGTTCAATTTCAATATTATTTCCATCAAAGATTTCAACTTTCAATAATTTTGATTTCAGATTATAAGTATAATGATAAGATAATTTATTTTTATCATATTGGTAACTTAATTTACTAGCACTATTATAATAAATCATTTTATAATTTTTAGTAGATTTAATAAGTAGACTATTATTTTCTTCAAAGCCATAATTTAATAATTTTTTAATAATAGCATCATTATTTAAAGAAATATTTTGATTATTTTCTTCATAAGAAACATTTAATATATCATTATAAATTTTATTATTAGAAAACTGTAAATCAAATTTTAATTTTCCTTCATATTCACTAATATTATTTTTTTCGTCAATAATAGTTATTCTTATATATAAATTATCAATGTATTCACCTAAATTGTTAATTTTAACTAAAGTCTGATAATTAGAAAAATAAATATCATTTAAGTTTGAAGTATTGTAAATAACTTTTTCTTCATTATCTTTATCTAAAAAATAAATATCTACAGAAACATTATCTTTAGAATCTATATTTTTGTCTCTTAATCTAACATTATTTAAAATAATGACATCTCTTATTCTTGTTTCAACAAACATGCCATTTACTGAAATATCATCGTTGTTAACAATAATATTATAAACTTTAAAACGATTGTAAGTTCTGGTGAAAAAATAAAGACCAATAAGAAAAACAATAAATAAGACAGCAATAATTAGAGCTATTTTAATATGTTTAGCTTTCTTTTTATTATTTTTATCAAATTCACTCATGATGTTTTTAATTGTTTTATCATCAGCATGTTCATCTTCAAGTCTAATCTTTAATAAATCAGGAAATGGAACTTGAAAAATAGTACTAATCTTATAAATCATTTCAATCGATGGAAGATTAGTACCAGTCTCCCATTTAGAAATTGCTTTATCACTAATATTTAATTTATCTGCTAAATCCTTTTGTGTTAATCCCTTTTCATCTCTTAAATTACTTATTAAACTTCCTATATTCTTCTCATTCATAATGCACCACAGCTATAATTTTACTACTTTTTCCAAAAAATGGAAATTATTTTATTGAATTATCTTTTTATAGAAGCGACATTTTTCTTTAAAAAGACATTCATTACAGAGTGGTTTTTGACTTTTACAAGTATATCTTCCAAACAAAACTAATTGATGGTGTAGTCTACTCCAGTGATCTTTAGGAAACTTTTTCATTAGCTTTTTTTCAATAGTTAAAACATCATCATTTTCTTTTGCCAAACCTAATCTAACTGCTACTCTACTTACATGAGTATCAACGGCAATCGCAGGTACATTATATAAATTTGATAAAACAACATTAGTGGTTTTTCGGCCTACTCCCGGTAAAGATTCTAAATATTCACGATTATTTGGAACAATACCATTAAAATCTTTTAATAAGCTTTGAGCAACTTTTTTAATATATTCGGCTTTTCTCATATATGTTCCAACTGGCCTTATAATATCTTCAATTTCTTTATTAGATATTTTAGCTAAATCTTCTAAAGAATATTTTTTAAACAAAATATCTGTTACCATATTGACTCTTTTATCAGTTGATTGAGCGGATAAAATGGTAGCTATTAAAAGTTCATAATCTTTTGTGTAATTAAGTTCACATTTAGGATTAGGAATTAATTTATCTAATTTTTCAATTACTTCATTACTACTTATCATAATCATCTAACCAATTAAAATCTATTATACTTGTTTCTTCTAATTTTTTATTTTCATAAGGTTTTTTTAAACCATTTTCTACATCTTCTCTAGTTTTATACCCTTTTTTACTCCATTCATATAAAATGGTATCAATATATCTAATATTAGTGGCTCCATTATAAATAGCTTCTTCTAACGCTCTTAAAATAAGGCTTTCATCATACATTTTTTCACTCCAAGCTTTAATAATCTCAATTTCCATGCCGGCAAGGGGTCTTTTAAATTCCTTTTCAAATTTAGTAAAAATATCTTCTTTAATATTTTGATTTTTCTCTTTTCGCATATCTTCTTCTAAACTTTTATAGAATCCTTCAAGTAATACTTTATCATATCTTTTACCAACTTCATTTTTTTCACTAACCATAGTAATCAATTTTTTACTAATTAAATTATTAAAAGCAAATAAAATATCATTAGTTGATATTTTTAATTTTTGACTAATTTTATCTAAATCAAAAGTTAAATCATCAGCATTATCAAAATAAAGTAATAATAAAAATTCAATTAAAGATAAGTTTAAATTATAAGCTTCTCTAATAAAATTAGCATCTACAACAAACTTTTTATTATTACTCATATTTTCCTCCCTAAATTATTTTTTTAAATAACTTTTAATTTTTTTATTATTGTTATTTAATTTTTCTTCTAAAATTAAAGTTACTAAATTATTTTTTATTTTACTTAAATCTTCTTTTTGACAATGAGTAATATTTAAAATTTCCTCATTTGATATTTGGAGATTTTTGACACTATCAATAGGTAATTTTTTATATAATTTATTAATAGTTTTTTTATCAATATGTAAAATTTCACCAGCAATTAAATTAATATATAAACCATATTCATATAGGGTTTTAAAGTTTATTTCTCTTTTACTTACTAACCCTTTAATATTTATTATATTTCTTATTTCTTGCTTTGTAAATCCATAATTTTTGCCAATATTAAGTTGAGCCCACATACCTGAAATATCACTTACATAAGTAATATCATCATCATAAGAAATATCTAAAAGATCTAAAATTTTAAATTCTTTTAATAACTCAAGACCTCTTAAATAATTTTTATTTAAAAGAATTTTAGTAAGTTCACTTTTAATTCTTATTAAAGATAAAGTTTCAACTAATTTATAATTATTTTTTATTTCTTGATATAAATCTTTATCAATTTGAAAATTTAGGATACTCGCAAATCTTATGGCTCTTAAAATTCTTAATGGATCATCAACTAATTTTTCATGAATATCCCCAGTCATTTTAATTAAATGATTATTTAAGTCAGTAACACCATCTACTAAATCTATAACTTTATCATTCTTATCAATACAAATAGAATTAATAGTAAAATCTCTTCTTTTAATATCTTCTTTTAAATCATTTATATAAGTTATTTCTACTGGTTTTCTTTTTTCATATCTTAATTCTTTGCGATAAGTTGTAATATCTATATTATACTTTTTAATCTTTAAATTAAAGCCACCATAATTATTAGAATTATTATTAACAGGAAATATTTGGTGTAAGTCTTTAGGTAAAGCATTAGTGCAAATATCAATATCATAAGATTTAATTCCGAGTAAGTAATCTCTTACAAAACCCCCAACTAGATAAGCTTCAAAACCAGCATCTTCGATTTTTGTTAAAACTTTTTTTATTATTGCATCCATATTTAGGCTCCCTTATTTTTGACACACATCACAAAAATAAGTGCTTCGACCACCTACTTTAACTCTTTTTATTGGTGTTGTACATATAGGACATGGCTTTCCTTCTTTTTTATGAACTTTTAAATAATCTTGATAATGACCAGTTACTCCTAAACTAGAAGTATAACTTCTAATTGTTGTTCCACCCATTTCAATAGCTTTTAAAATTATTTCTTTAGCACTTTTAATAATTCTTTCACATTCATCTTTGGTTAAAATTCTTGCCTCTTTTAAAGGATTAATCCTAGATGCATATAAAACTTCATCAGCATAAATATTACCTAAACCACTAATTATTTCTTGATCTAATAAAACACTTTTAATAGGTAATCTTTTGTTTTTAAATTTTTCCAGTAAATAAGATGGTGTTAATTCTTCATCCATTGGTTCTTTACCCTGTTTTTGAATTTCTTCAGTCGTATCTAAATCTTCTTTTTTAATTAACTTCATGCGCCCAAATTTTCTTGTATCATGATATCTTAAATCAGTGCCATCATTAAAGCTAATAATGATATGTTCATGTTTGGCAATTTCTTCATCAGATGGCTTAATAAAGTATTTTCCTTCCATTCTTAAATGACTTAATAAATAATGATCTTTAAGAACGAATATTAACCATTTACCTACTCTTTTAATATCTTTAAATTCATTACCAATTAAAACCTTTTTAAATTCTTCTAAATCACTTTCAATTATTTTAGCATAAATAATTTTAACATCTTTAATTTCTTTATTTAAAATTCTTTTTTTTAAAGTATTTCTAACTGTTTCAACTTCTGCAAGCTCTGGCATCATCATCACCTATAACAATATTAACACAAGCTTTAGGTTATTGCAAAAAATTTATATAAAAATAAAAGACAATCTTTTTAAATTGTCCTTCATTTTTATTTAGCATCATACCAATTAATACCCGTATTAATATCTATCTTTAATGGTACTTTTAATGTTACAACATTTTCCATAGCATTATGGAGTATTTCTTTTAATTTATCTACTTCTTCTAATTTAGCATCGATGATAATTTCATCATGAATTTGTAAGATCATTTTACTCTTTAAATTATTTTCTTTTATTTTACGATAAACCTCAATCATAGCAAGTTTCATTATATCAGCACTAGTTCCTTGAATTGGTGTATTTAAAGCCATTCTTTCACCCATTGTTCTAACGTTATAATTACTATCTTTAAGTTCATTTATCTTTCTAATACGCCCAAATAAAGTCTTAACTTCACCAGTTTGATAAGCTTCTTTAACTATATTAGTCATATAATTTTTAACACCTGGATAAAGTTCATAATATTTTTCAATAAAAGCACTAGCTTCTTTTCTAGAAATATTTAAATTCTCCCCTAGACCAAAACCACTTATTCCATAAACAATACCAAAGATAACAGCTTTTGCCATACTTCTCATTTGTTTAGTAACTTCACTTACATCTATTCCATGAATATCAGCCGCTACTTTAGTATGGATATCTTCATCATTAACGAAAGCTTCGATTAATTCTTTAGAATCAGAAATATGGGCTAAAATTCGTAACTCAATTTGGGAATAATCAGCACTCATAATCACATCATTAGTAGGTACAAAAGCTTTTCTAATTTGTTTACCGTATTCTTCTCTTGCGGGAATATTTTGTAAATTAGGTTCCATTGATGAAAGTCTTCCCGTTCTAGTTAAAGTTTGATTAAAAATTGTATGAATTTTACCATCTGGTGTTACAAATTCTTGTAAACCATCAATATAAGTACTAAGTAATTTAGTTAAATTACGATATTCCAAAACCTTATTAATAATTGGATGTTTATCTTGATATTTTTGTAAAGTCTTGACATCTGTTTTATATCCCCTTTGCGTTTTTTTGACTTTACCTAAAGCTAATTTTTCAAATAAAATATTACCAAGTTGCATCGGACTAGAAATATTAAATACTTCCCCACTCATTTCATAAATTTCATTACTTATCTCATCTATTTTTTTAGTAATTTCTTCTTTCATTTCTTTAAGTGGCTCATTATTAAAAGCAAAACCATTTATTTCCATGTCCGCTAAAACATAGATAAGAGGCATTTCTATTTTTTCTAAAATATTATTTTGGCCATCTTTATCAATATTATCTCTAAACTCTTTGAAATGATTAAAAATAAATTTACTTTTTAAAGTAATAACATTTTCTAAATCAGCAAAACCTTTCTTTTTGAAATCTTCATAAGATATAATGTCTTCATTAAAATGATTCATTAATTTAGTAATATCTAATGATGATTCAAAATCTTCTAGGTAAGAAGATATCATTAAATCAAGTATACATGGTATATCTTCTTTTAAAACAACTAAACTTTTCTTTAAATCATAAGTTATAACCTTTTTATTTTTTAATAATTTAAAAGCATCTTTTACTAAATCTTCTTTAATATAATAAGTATTATCTTTATCAGTTATACTCATCCCAAGTATTTTACCATGATGATAATTTAAATTATCTAATTCTAGATAAAATGCTACTTCATCACTTAAATTAATTTCATCTAACGTATTTACTTTTAAATAGTTATTTTCGCTTTTTTCTTTTTTTATAACCATATTTTTAAGTTGAGAATAAAATTCTAATTCTTCATATAATTCTTTTAGTTTTAAAACATCTGCTCCTTTATATAAAAATTCTTCAAAATTAACATTAATTGGAACATCACGATAGATAGTAGCTATTTCATAGCTCATATAAGCATTTTCTTTATCAAGTAATAATTTTTCTTTTACTTTACCAGTTATTTTATCAATATTGGCATAAATATTATCTAAAGTTTTATATTCTTGCAATAATTTTAAAGCAGTCTTTTCTCCAATACCTTTTACACCTGGAATATTATCTGAAGCATCACCCATTAAAGCTTTTAAATCAATTATATTAATGGGATTAATACCATAATCTTGTTTAAAAGAATCTTCATTATATCTAATAAAACCAGTTTGTTTTAATAACTTAATTTCTGTTTCAAAACTAATTAATTGGAGTAAATCTTTATCTGATGACACAATTAAAGAATAATATTCGGGATCACTTTCAGCAATTTTAGATACGGTTCCAATGATATCATCAGCTTCATAAGGTTCCATTTCTAAATATTTAATTCCCATGGCATCAAGGATTTTTCTTGCATAAGGCATTTGCATCTTTAAATCATCTGGTGTTTCATTTCTACCTTCTTTATAAAAATCATATTTATTTTTTCTAAAATTTTTTCCAATATCAAATGCCACCATCATATAAACTGGTTCTTCTTCTGCAATAATTTTATTAATCATACCTACAAAGCCATACAAAGCATTGGTTGGAAAGCCTTTACTGTTACGCATTATGGAGCCACTATAAGCGGTAGCATAATAAGAACGAAATATTAAATTATTACCATCAACTAAAACTACTTTTTTCATAATTCACCTTAATTATTATTATATCGAAAATTATTTAGAATTTAAAGTAAATGTGTTCTTTTTAAGATGATTATTTCTAATTTAATAAAGGTTAAAATTTGTAAAATTGACATATATTTTACTAGGTGGTTGTATTATATGTTTTTAAATTTAATTAGCTTAATTAAAAGCATGATTTTTTTTACTGGTAGTTATGGCAATAATGTCTTTCCTCCTCCCCTTTCAAATGAAGAAGAGGAAAAATATGTTGATTTAATGCTAAAAGGCGACAAAGAGGCACGTAACAAATTAATTGAACACAATCTTCGTTTAGTTGCTCACATTGTCAAAAAATTTGATTCTAAAAAAACTGATACTGATGATTTAATAAGTATCGGTACGATTGGTCTTATTAAAGGAATTGATACTTATAAAAAAACACCTAAAGTAAAAATTACTACTTACGCTGCTAGATGTATTCAAAACGAAATATTAATGTATTATCGTTCTAATAAAAAGACCCAAATGACTGTTTCCTTAAATGACTCTATTGGTTATGATAAAGAAGGTAATGAAATTAATTTAGTAGATATGCTCGAAGATAAAAAAGAAGATATTTTAGATACGATTGAAATTAAAGATAATATTGATCTTTTAAATAAATATATGGAAAAATTAAATAAAAGAGAAAAAGAAATCATTATTAAAAGATATGGACTTTATAATACTCATGATTTAACGCAAAAAGAAATAGCGGATGCTTTAGGTATATCAAGAAGTTATGTATCAAGAATTGAAAAAAGGGCTTTAACTAAAATATTAAGAGAATTTATTAAAAAGAAAAATGATTTATAGCCATGAAAAAACTCGCAAAATTTTGCGAGTTTTTAATGTATAAATTATTCTCCTCTAACGAAGTTTAATACATATTCGAATTGATATGTTGAACCGTTATTTTCATAAGTAAATACAGCATTAGCAACTTTATCAACTAATGATTCTAGAGTATAATCTTCGCCTTCATTTAACATTGCTTTAATTAAATCTTTAGCCATATTAACTACAGCATCTTCATATTCAGTTTCATCTTCAATTTCAGCAAGTTTAGTTAAATCAACAGTATATTCTTTACCATTAGCAGTATAAGTAACTTCTGTAGCATTTCCAACATATTCTTTGAAAATATCAACAATACCACTGTCAGCAAAGTCAGCAATATCTTTTGTGCCATCTTCAACTGTGAAAGTTAAAGTATTGTCTTCTTTGTTGTATTCAACATCACTAAATCCATAATCTTCAGCTTCAGGAGCTTCTAATTTACCAGTTAATTCTTTAGCAGCAGCTTCTAAACTATTATCTTTAGTTTGTTCAAATTCAGATTGAATAACTGTTATAGTTTTAGAATAACTTGTAATAACTTCATCTCCATCGATTGTAGATACGTTAAATACGATGTAATAAGTACCTGGATCTTTGAATGTAACTCTAAAGCTTGAGGTTGCATCACTTAATGCAAATCCATCGACAGGACCAAATCCAGTACCAGGTAATTCATACCATTTACCATCCTTAACTTCATAATATTCAATTTTTAAAATTGAATCAGAAGCTTCATGTTCATGAGCTGCATCAGTATAAATTCCACCAACACCATGAACCATAGTACCTTCTCTACCATTAGCTTCAGTAGTAATAGTAAATTCTACAGTTTCACCAGTTTTGAATGATTCAGGAACATTCGATGATACTTCTGGTTCAACACCTAAAGTAACAACATATTCGTTTTGTCCATCATTTTTAACACCATTAATTGGATTTAATTTAACAGTTAAAGTTTGACCTTGAAGATTTTTAACTGTACCTTCGCCAATCCATTCTTCTAATTGAGCAAGAATTGCATCTTTAGCAGTAAGTACATTTTCAGCAGTATATTTAACGCCAAGAATTTCAATGCTTTCATAGTATCCTGGAGCCATTAAATCTGCAACAACACTCATTAATCCTGTTCCACTAATAGCTTTTAAATCATCATAAGTTTTAACAACATTTTGATCAATTACTACGTTAATAGCAACTTTATCATCTTTGTCTACTACTACATCAACAGTAAATTTGCCTTTAACATTAACATTATTATTAACGTCATCAAGTTTAGGTACTACATTATTACTATTTGTAACAATTTCAAATCCAACTTCATATTTAGAATCATATTTTGAAGTATCTTTTAAGTCTTTACTAATTAAAGTAAATTCAACTTCAAATTTATTACCAGCAAGATTAGTATATTTACCATTTAACATAGCATTAATTAAATTGTTAAATGTTTCAGTAGTTTTTGTACTATCAGAAGTAATTATGTAAGATTCACCTTTATATTTTAGAGCAATACTTCCATAAATTCCTGTAGCCATAAGTTTGTCTAATTCACGGATAATACCAGTACCAGCTACTTCACTAGCATCAGTAATAGCAGTACCATCCATTGAAATAGTAACTACACCATCTTTGTAAGCAGCTTTAAACCATTCATTTACATCTAATGCTTTAACAAATGCATCTACAGCAGCAGCAGTATCAGTTGTAGCAGTAAATTTAACTGTGTAAGTACCATTTTCAACAGTAGTTATATCAGTAACATTTGCTACTGGAGTAAATTTAATTGTAAATGATTTACCAGTTAAGTTAATAGCATTACCATTAACTACAGCATCAACTAAATCAGAAATTTGAGCAACTGTATAAGTTTTACCATTATATGTAGCAACTACACTAGCATAGTTTCCTGTTGCCATAGCAGCAGTAATTCTAGCAGTTAAGTCTTTTTTAACTTCAGCTATTGCAGCTTCATCATCTGTAATATTAACATTAACATTAACATTACCACTTTCATAAGTTGCTGTATAATGTTCACCTTTATTAGCAAGAGTGCTAACTTCATCTTCACTATCAACAGCAAATACTACTTTAGAATAATCAATAGTATAAGTTGTTGGAAGATATTCGTCTCCTTCACCATCAAGGTCTACAACAATTTTAAAAGTTTTAACTTCTGCACCTTTGTTTAATTCAAATAATACTGATAGACTTTCAGTTAGTCCAGTAAATGCTTCAGTATGTCTTGGAACTATAATTGTAGTTTCTTCAGTCATTCCCTCAACAGAAATGTTAACTGGAACAAACCAGCCATAAGCTTTTGAAGCACCAAAGGCATCATCACTTATTCTTTGTTTAAATACTTTACCATCAATTACATAATTGTAATTTGATCCAGTAATAGTATAACTTGAATTTTCATGTTTTTCATAACCATAAGGTTCTTTAGCAAAATCTTCTTCATCAGTAGCAGGGATTGCATCGCTAATTACAGCTTTTGTATTTTTTTGGAAATCTACATCACTGTAATCAATAACATATTTAGTAGTTCCATAAGCTTTTGCTTCACCATCTAAGTCAACTTCAACAATAATAGTTTTAGTTTCACTTTCAGGATTTAATTCCCATAAGAATTTTAATGTTGTAGTTCCATCAGGATTTACAACTTTATCAGTTGCATCGAAACTAGCATCTGTATAATTATTTGCTTTTTCACCAGTAATTTTAACAGTAGTATTTTCATTATAACCTGTAATTACTAAATCATAAGCAAAATAATATCTTGTAGAACTTCCATCAAATGCTGTTACTTTACCATCTTTATCAAAATTTACTAAACCAGTTAATTTATGAGTTTCATCATCTAAAGCTAGATCACTTGAATTTCCAACATAACCATAAGCTTTATAATTGCTATCTAGTTTAACTGAATATTTAGTATCTAAAGATAAAAAATTGTAATTGATATATTTAATATCAACTAGTTTATTATCATCGAATTCTGTACCATTTCCTAGTACATTATCGTCAAGTGTCCAACCAGTTGGATCACCGACGCCATTATAGGCTCTACTGATTAAATAAACAGTCATATCGCCTAATTTTGTTTTAACATCAACAGTAGCATCAAAATTGAAATCAAAACTATCGCCTGCGGCAAGCATAATATCAGATGTACTTAATTCGTAAGTTGATGTATATGCATAATTACCAATTACATAAATATAACCGGCACCAGAATCAATAGTAAGAGCTTCCTCTCCTAATTCTTTATAGTCCATGCGTTTAGCATTAACAGGCATAATAGAAATAAGAAATGCAACTAGTGTTAAAACAAGTATTTTACCATATTTCATATTATAATTCCTTTCATTATTATTTTTTTACATTTAATTTTGCAGTTACATTAGTACCATCACTCAACACAAGTGTTGCAGATGTAGGATTTGACTTAACATCTGGAGCGGTACCTTGGTCTTTACTTACTTTTACAGTTCTTCCATTATCAACATAACTAAAGATTTTGTATCCGCTAAATACTTCGCCATTTTTAGTAACAGCAAAGTTGTATTGAAGTGATCCACCAAGTTCTTGAGGTATTTTTGTTAATGTAATTTCATAAACGGCATTTACAGTAACATCGAATGTAGCTGTTGCTCCACCATCTTTTGATTTTACAGTAACAGTAACTTTTGTAACATCAGGGTTTCCGGTAATTTTTAAATTACCTTCATTATCGATTGTTGCACCTTCAGTAACATACCAATTAACAGCCTTATTAGTAGCATTAGCAGGTCCAACTGTAACAGTTAGCTTTTGACTACTACCATAATCCATAGTATCTTTACCATTAATAGTTATACTACTAACTTTTACTTCTTTAGGTTGATCTTCTTGTCCTGGATCATCTGGTTTAACAACCGGTGTAGATTCTTTAACTGTAATTGTTACACTTTTAGTTTTACCACCATCTTCAGTAGTAACAGTAATTTTAACTGAACCAGCTTTAACACCAGTAACATTACCATTTTTATCTACTGTGGCAATTTTGGTATCACTAGACTTCCAAGTAACTTTCTTATTAGTAGCATTTTTAGGTGTAACATTAGCAGTTAATTTAATAGACTTACCAACTTCAACTTCTTTAGCACCACTAATAGATACGCTTGTTACAGTAACATCTGATGCAGGTCTTACAGTAACAGTAATAGTTTTAGTGTGTTTTCCATCTTCTGTAGATACAGTGATTGTAACTTCACCTTCTTTTAATGCTTTGATATTTCCTTTACTATCAACTGTTGCAATAGATTCATTACTAGATTTCCATGTAAGTTTAGCATCTTTCAAATCACCAGATAAAGTAGCTTTTACTTGTCTTGATGATCCAACAGTTAAACTTAATGAAGTAACATCTAATACAAAATCACCTGTATTAGCTTCATCCCAATGAGCTTTTAAAGTAATGTCTTTAGTAACTTTAGTATTAAAGTCATACTTAGCATCATCTAAATACCAACCAGCAAATGTGTAACCATCTTTAGTTGGGGCAGTAGGTTCTTTAACAGTTTCATTTTCTTTAACAGTTACAGAGCTAACAGCGCTTCCACCCATTGAGTCAAATTTAACAGTGTATTCTTTAGCACCGCATCCTTTAACTAAAAGGATAACAACGATAACAGCTACAACTACTAAAGCAATGATAATTGCTAAACCCTTTATGCCTTGAGAATCTTTTTCTTCCATATTAATAACTCCTTTCATAATAATTTTTTTTCATATATCAAATATCTTTCTCTTTTTCAAAGCATTAAAAAAAATAAGAAAAATATTTTAATATGCTAATTTTAGTTTTTTCTTATATTTCTCTTTACCCACCTCTTTCAATAAAGTTAATAAGATTAGAGAATTATCCCATAGTATCTCATAACTTTTCAACTTCATTATATCATAATGGATATAAAAATCAAATGTTTTTTTACCTCATTAAAATATATTTGTCTAGTTGTCAAATATGCTAAAAAATAAAACCATAAAAAAAGCTATTATAGATATAATCCATAATAGCAAGTCTTATTAATTAATCAATATTAATATATTTCTTTTCGTTAAGTTTCTTTTGCTCTTCTTTTTTAGGAAGTTCTAATCTTAAAGTGCCATTTTTAAATGAAGCTTTAATATCATCACTTTCCATATCATCACCAACATAGAAACTACGAGAACATTCACCAAAATATCTTTCACGTCTTACGAATTTACCGTCTTCTTTTTCTTCGTGTTTTTCATCCATTTTGGCTGTGACATTTAAATAACCATTGTCGATGTCAATTTTAATGTCTTCTTTTTCATAACCAGGTAAATCAATAACTATACTATAATTATCTTTTCCTTCTTTAATGTCGGTACGCATTACTTTAGAAGTATCATCAAAGAATGGATCTCTAAATAAGTCCTCCCATAAATCAAAATTGTTTTTTCTTGGTATCATCATCATATTAACCATTTCCTTTCTAATAAATACTTATACAATTATAATACCCATAAGAGATTATTTTATGTCCCTTACTAATTATGAGTATAGCACAAACAATTAGCACTTGCAAGTCTTAAGTGCTAATTTCACAAAAATTTCATAAAAAAAGAGAAAAATTACTTTTCTCTAATGTTAAGAAAGATTAATAATCCTTTTAATAGATCTTTATAATCTTCTTTTAAATGTAAAGATTCAATCATATTTAAAGAATTATAATAAATATTTTCTAAATAATTTTCAGTATATTTTTTAGCTTGAGAAATTTCTAATAAATGTTTAATTTTATTAACTTCTTTCTCTGTTAAAGAACTTTTACCATAAAGTTTTAAAAATTCATCTTTATATGGTGTTTTAATAATATAGGAATATAATAAAGTTTGTTTAAATTCTAAAATATCTGAAGTATTAGATTTACCTGTAACTTTACTTTTACCAAAAATACCTAATAAATCATCTTTAATTTGAAAATAAATACCCATATTATTTAAAAGATTAGTAAATTCTTCTGATAACTCTTCTTCATTTAAAAGACAACCTAAACTAAAAGGACCAATTAAAGTATAAAGACTAGTTTTTAAATGATAAATATTAATGATATCTTCTTCTTTAGTAACATTATAATTATATTTAGCCATAAATGGTAAATAAACATCTAGAACTTCACCTTTAATCGTTTTTATAACAATATCATTATAAGTACTTAATATTTTATTAAAGTTTTTATATTTAGCATAGTTATCATAAATAATTTTATTAGCTAAAAACAAACCATAATCACCTAGACAAATACCGATGGAATTAGCTAACTTTAAAGTATCATTATGATAAGTTAAGTCTTTTCTTTTATGTAAATATTTTTGACATATTCTTCTTGGAATAGTCATTTTACCTCTTCTTAATTTAGCATTATCTATAATATCATCATGAATTAAAATTGATGTTTCAAAAGTTTCATAGGCGGTAGCTAAATTAAGATAATTTTTGGTGTGTCCACTGGTTATATATTCACCTAATGCAATAAGCGTTCCTCTTATATATTTACCATCTTGATTTAAATCACTAAAATCTTTAAGGGATGTATTTACATATTCATTATCTTCTTCATTTAATGATTTATTTAATTTATCTTGATTAACAATTAATTCTTTTAATCTGGCTTTATAAAAAATTAAAAAACGTAATAAATATTTATAATTATCTAATTCTTTAGCTGGAGTATTTAAAATACTACAAATTCCATAGTCTTCTTTTTCATTTAAATCTTCTTTTAATATATAGGTACTAAATTCATTTAAATTATAAAAATCTTTGCCCAAAGTAAAAGTCTTATTTACTTTATTCTCTAATTCCTTATTGCTATTTAATAATTTATCTTTGTTTTCACATTTAAAATTCTCAATAACTATTTCTTTAAATTCTTTTTTAATTACCTCAATTAAATTATCATACTCTTCTTTAGGATAATTTAAATCTTTTATTATATATAATTTATTATTTTTGTTTATCTTATCTATATCATTTATCTTTTTAATACTAGTAATTCGTTCATCATGTAAAAAGTTATCCCCAATTACTATAACTTTATATCCACGATTAAAATGAGTAGTCACACTCTTTCTTAATTTATTTATTTTAGGACATGATGTATCAAAATAAGAAATATGATTATCTTTTAAATATTTTAAATCATTACTAGTAATTCCAATATTTGTAATAACTAAAAGATCATCACTACTTAAAGTTTTAACATCATCAATAATTTTAATGCCTAGTTCATTTAATTCTTTAATAACTAAATTATTATTTATAAAATCTTTATAAACATAAATATTATGAGGATTTGTTTTACTAATTTCTTTTTCATATAATTCATAAATAGTATTTAAAGTTTGATTAATTGTAGAACATAAGCCTTTTTCTTTTGGTAAATATATCATAAAATCCTTTCTTTAAAAAAAGAAATAGATGCCTATTTCTTAAAATGAATCAATGTTTATTTTAACCTTTGGCATATTGTTAATGGCTGCATAAGCTCCAATAAGTGTTCTAATTGAAGAAGATGTTTTACCATTTTTGCCAATTACTCTTCCCATTTCAGATTCAGGCACAAGTATTTCAAGAATTGTTGTGTCTTCATCAGCTTCAAAAAGAGAAACTTTAATAAGTTCAGGTTCTTTAACAATACTTTTAACTAGATATTCAGTAAACTCTACTACATTCATTTACTCACCTAGTTCTTTTTACTTTTGCTACTTGCGTATTTAGCCATGATACCTTCATGAGATAAAATATTTCTCACTGTATCAGTAGGTTCAGCACCATTATTTAACCATCTTAAAGCTTTTTCTTCATCAACAGTTACTTTTTCAGCACCTTTAACTGGATCATAAGTACCAATAGTTTCAATAAAGCGACCATCTCTTGGACTTCTTGAATCCGCTACGACTATTCTATAGAATGGTTTTTGTTTAGCGCCCATTCTTTTTAATCTTAATTTTACTGCCATAATGTCCTCCTTTTTTACTACGATTAATATACCAAATTATTTACATGCTGTCAACAGTTTTTCGTTGACTAGTTATCATTAACAACTTCACTATCTAAATAATTTTCATTGACAGTATCTATTTCTTCTTCTAAAGACTCATCTACTATTTCTTCATAATCATCGTCTAAATCTTCTACACTAATTTTAACTTTGGTATTACCGACTATTTCTACACCTAGTTCTTTTTCGATAGTTAAATCAACAATTCCATTATTAACTGAAACATTAGTGACGGTTGGTTGTTTTAAACTTCTAACAATAATTTCTGAATTATTATCTAACGTTGTATCGTTTTTAAGTGGTACATGCATTTTATCAGAATAGCTAAATCTTTTAGTACTAACTGCCGTTTTAGTATCATTATCATAAGAATACCAAACATTAACATCAAAAGAACCAGTGATTAAGACACTACCATTATTATTGGCACCATTAAATGTATTATTGATAACCCAACAACCTAAAACGGTATTAGGTTTTTCTTCAGGTTCTAAACTAAAATTAGTTGTACTTGTTTTTTTAGCTTTGCCAATAACCGCCTTTGTTACTATTTCTCTAAAATTAGCCAAATTTATCACTCCCTAATTTAATGTATGCAAAACTTAGGGAAAAAGAACAAATTTAAATTTTAATTGTTCACTAAATAATAGTATGTTAAAATAGGCTTATATGGATATTGTTAAAATTTTAAAAAAAGAAGCCAATTTAGATTATAAAGTATTTCAAGAAAAGATCTGTCATACTAATTATTATATTTTAGGGGTTAAAGTCCCTACTTTAAGAAAAATAGCCAAAAAATTATTAAAAGAAAATAATTATCTCGATTTATTAAAGATGTTAGATGATGATTACTATGAATCAGTAATGCTTCAAGCTTTAATTATTGGTAATGTTAAGATAAGTATTAATGATAAAATAAATTTAATAAATAACTTTTTACCTAAAATAGATTGTTGGGCTATTTGTGATATTTTTGTAAGTGAACTTAAAATATTTAAAAATAATCAACAAGAAATGCTAATTTATTTAAAAACATTATTAAAAAGCAATCAAGAATATTATTTAAGATTTGCTATTGTATCACTTCTTACTTATTATATTAATGATACATATTATGAAGAAGTTTTAAATCTTTTAATAAATATTAATAGTGATTATTATTATGTCAAAATGGCTATAGCTTGGGCTTACTCTATCCTTTTAACAAAATATTTTAAAAAAACAACTAATTTTTTAATTACTAATCAAAATAATATTGATAAATGGACATATAATAAAGCTTTACAAAAAGGAAGAGAATCATTTAAATTAAGTAAAGATGAAAAAGAAAGATTAAAAAAATTAAAAATAACATAGTGTTGCATTTAAAAATATTTTATATTAATATATAGAGCTATGGAGGAATTATGAAATACAAATATTTAGATGAAGATACATATAAAAAAGATAATTCTAATGAATCACTTGGTTTTATTAAAATTAAAAAAATAGGAGATTTAACTTATTGTTTGGCCAATTTCAAACCAGATTATATAGGTGTGGGCTCAAGACAATGTAAACATACTTTAAATTTTTTAAATACTGATGCTGATTATTTAAAATATTATTATGGCTATTATAGTAAAGAAGCAAAAGGTTTTACTAAAGTATGGAAAGATCGATTAATAATAAGAATTAACCCAGATGATCTTTCACTATGGCAAGAAGATGGCATAAAACAAATTATTTATGCTCCTTTAGAAGATACCATTTTTATCTTAAGAAGAAAAAATAATGTTTTTATCAATGAAAAACTTACTGGTGATAAAGATGCAGCATTACAACATAATCGTAATGGTCAACTTTGTGTTGATTGTTTTAATCTAAACGAAGATGATGATGAAAAATTTAGATTATCCTTTGCCAATGGGACAATATATGATCAACCTTTACTAGCATTTGCAAATACTAATCCAGATTATAAAAGCTATGTTATTTATAATGGCTATTATATGGATAAAAATAGTACTATTGATTATTATGAATTTATTAATGGTTTTTGCCAATTAGTAAAACGATTTAAAGTAAAAGAATTACCAAAAAGAGAATTTATACCAGCATTAAATATTGAGAAATCTGGGTTTTATATTGAACCAAATACATTATATCCTGCTTATCGTAAATATTTTGATGAATATCTGCCTTTCTTAAAGAAAGATGGAGCTAAATTAGAAAGAAAGATATAATATTTACTAGATTTATTTTAGAAAGTAAATCTAGTTTCAGGATAAAAACATGAAAAATTTCAAAAAAATAATTTAACCTAGGTAAAACCTAGGTTTGTTTAAGTTTAAATATAAAAAAACCGTGAACATAAATTCTTATTTGGATAGTAATAA
>CANQGF010000006.1 GCA_947601485.1 uncultured Bacilli bacterium | reverse complement strand
TCTAATCACATCATCAGCTTTTGATTTTCCTTCTTTAAATTTACCAAAATCAGAAATGCAAATATAATCATTATCATATATATTTGTAACATTTATTTTAATATTTTGAACTTCTAAAATTTTATTAGACATATATTCACCTCCTAATTTTAATCAAACATATTTCAAATAAAACTTTTTTTCTCAAAAACGTTTTTATCACTTCCATAAACTATTTAACTTCTTTAAGTTTTTCTTGTTTTTTATTTTCTAATATTTTCTTTTCTTTTTCAAGTTCTTTTAAACTTTTCTTTGGGGTTGGCATTTCTTCAGGCATCATTCCCCCAATATCTTGAATAGCTTTTCGTACCTTCTTTCCAACTTCGTAATGAACAGCTTTAGCATTCTCTTCACCTTGAACATTATCTCTAATTAGTCTTTGCTTTGTTTGATTTATTCTAAATAAATTAGCTACTAACTCATCTTCATTCATATTATCTAGTATATCTTCTCTATAACGTAATTTCTTTCTTTTAAAAATATCATCAGCTGTTTCACCATTATATAATCCTCTATATCCTGCATTATGAAATTCTGCCATATTTTTAACACCAGCAGATGAAGCAACCTTTTGAAGCGTATAATTACCTTGCTTAGTTAGCTTTCTTTGATAAAACCTTTTTTCATCATCTGATAAAGCTTCATATTCTTGCTCAGTAATTTCTTGTTTTCTTGTTTGAATAGCAAAATAAGTTTGTCCTAAAGCAACAACTTCTTTGCTAGGATCAGCATTTTGTACTATAAGATAGCATATATACCTAGATAATTTATAATCTTTAATAATTTCTTCTTTTCCTTTACCAGTTTTTATTGGCTTGTTGACTTCAACAACCCAATCTTCTCTAGTTGAAACACTATTTTTTGCTGATACGATTGCTTTATCTATTACTTTTTCAAAATTTCTCCAATCTTTATAATCTAACGCCTTTTGTAATTCACGCGCATACCAATATTCATTTCCATAATCATCTAAATGTTTTATACTTTCAAAAGTATTACCAGTATATTTTTTATTTTTATTTACTACCTTATTTGTTTTTTTATCTATCATAAAAATCACATCCTTTCTAAATTTTTATTATAAAATTGCCAATATCCTTCTATATCATTTTTCTAATAATTTATTCCTATTTATAAATCTTTTATCGTTTAAAGTAAAACCTTTTATCATATATTCCTTAAGTACTTTAGTGTGGTATTTTTATCTACAAAAAAATGCTTTCATATTTTAATATTTTCTACAGTTTCATTAGAAGACATTATACCATATTTATCACTTTTTATAAAGTCAAGTATCTCAAAATATTTGTCCATTACATTTAATTTATATCTTTTATTAAATCTAAAAATATGTTATTATCTAATTGCTGAAAGAATGATTTATTATGACTATTTTTTGTACAATATATTATATATGTAGTTATATTGAGACAATACCCCAAATTATTAAATTAATTAAAACTAAATCGAGCCATGATTATAGTTTAAGTATGTTAACTTTACAACTAATTGCTTTAATCAGTTGGTCAATTTATATTTTTACTACAAAACAAAATATCGTAGTATATATTGGAACTATTGTAGATTTAATTCTTTTATTTATAGTAGATTTTTTAATTTTAAAATATTATAAGAATTTTACAAAGGCATAATTGTCTTAAAAATTTTTTGTAATTTCCAAATCTTTAATAAACACTATAAGATGAATAAATAAATTCCTGTTATTTTTTGATAAAATCTGCTTTTTAACCGTTCAGTAACACTTAAAGTAAATGTATGAAGTTCAGTACTTTTTTATTTCATTTTCTATTATCCAAGTGATGTCCTCTATTGCCTTATCAATATTAAATATACCATTACCAACTGGATAATAAACAGGATAAACTTTATATAAATTATTATTTATTTTAATTTCATAGTAAGTTTTTCTATTTTCAGAAACTAAAATCTTTTTATTTAAAATTATAGAGCTAACTTGATTACCAAAAGTAATAATAATTTTAGGTTTTACTATGTCTATTTCTTTAAATAATAAAGCAAGATATTTTTTTAAAACTTCATTAGATAGTGGCCTAGCATCTAATTGAGTACATTTTCCTAAATTTGTAATAAAGACTTTATTATTAGCTATTTCTTCATAAACAGTATCGCAAAATTTATAGTCCCAATCTTTAGGCTTCATTTCTTGAATTTGATTAAACAATTTTTCACTTAATAAATTGACTTTATAAAATAATTTCCAAATGTTTTTTGTTCCTAACCAAGGAGACTTTCTTCCTTTCCATGATTTATCACTAGCAATATTTCTACCAGTGGGGTTCATGAAAACAAAGCATATATCAGGATTTTCTTCACATCCACCATTATATATTGAATCTAACTCTTTGGCACCATATTTAATTTGCATTTTATCATATGTTTCTTTTAAATCATCAATTTTCAAAAAACCACCCTAATTCTAATGAAAGTTTTTTAATATTTTAAATTTTCTATCCTAGTTAATTCTATCTAATCCCGAAATAATATTAGCATTTTTATATTAAGAATTCAATAATATTGAAAAAAACTTGACTATTAAGCCAAGTTTCAAACATTTACTATTTTGATAAAATCATACCATTATATTCAAGAGTTTTATTTTGCTTATCATATTTTAATTGAATAGAATTATCAAATAAATAATCATAATAATAACCACTATATTTATAATTTATATTTACCATTCCTGTTTTACTTGTATAAGACCATTCACAATCTTCTACGTTATTACTAATTCCTTTTAATTCACAAGTGCCATCAGATTTTAAAGTAACAGAATTGTTATTATAATTATATGTTCCAGCCATTCTTCTTTCACTACCAAATAAGAAGAAACCAAATTTTATTATACCAATTAAGAAAATGATAACAATCAAAGCACCCAAAACATATTCTACACATTTATACATCGACTTATCAAGAATATTCTTATCTTCGTAGGCATTTAAGACTTTTTCTTTTTCTGTTGTAATTAATTCAGAAAGTTTATCTTTAAATTCTTGATTATTCCATGTCCAAAATATTAATGGTAAATGATGATATTGATGAATGATAATTGCTCTAAAAATCCAAAATAAATTAATAGTGCTTACTTTAGTTATTTTATTTAAAGGTATTGTCTCTTCGCTTCTTTTAAATGGGAAATAACTTTCTTTATAAACCTGATTTTTAGTTAAACATAAAATAGTTTTAACAGCGCATTTATAAATCCAATTAAATAATAAGTAAAGTAATACCATCAAGAAAATAAATAATATTTCTCTACCTATTCTACCAAAGAAACCATAATTTAAACTAGCAATAGAACCCGCAAAAATATTGTAAGTACCAAATAAGAAGATTAATCCTAAAATTACTAAATAAATTTTGTCTAATACACTAATAAAAAGAATTCTACTTGTTACTAATGGTTTTTGCTTTCTTTCCGTAATTTCTTTTACTTCTTCCTTAATTTCAGCAACATCATTTTTAATTTCTTTTACTTTTTTGCTAACTTTAGCTCTTGTTTTAACTACAGCTTTATCAACTGTTCTTTTGGCTTCAGCCACCTTTTTTTCAACTTGTTCTTTCTTTTCCTTATCCATATCCACTAAATAATACTTCTAAAAAGTATGTCCTCCTTTTGAGATAATTGTACTTTTACAAACAAAAAATGTCAATAAAAAACTAAACACTTTTTACGTTGTTTAGTTTAATTTTCCAAATTTTTTAAATGGATAAATAACAAAGTTAACCGTACCTTCTATTTCGTCTTTTGCAATAACTCCTAAAACTCTGCTATCTAAAGAGACGGTTCGATTGTCACCCATTACGAAATATTCATTTTCACCCATTGTAATAGGTTTGATAACACCTGTAATACCAGTACCATAAGGATCATCAATTACTTTGCCATTAATATATAATTGATCATTTTTATATTCAATAGTTTCCCCTGGCATGCCAATAACTCTTTTAATTAAGTTATCTCCTTCGACGCTTTTATTAACAACTACCACATCAAATCTTTCAAAATTCTTATCATATTTTTTTAACATCATAATTTCATTACCATTTAATGTTGGTTTCATGCTATCACCTTGAACAATAATCGGAGTAGCAATAAAAGATCTAATCATCATAACTAACGCAATAATTGCTAAATAGGGAATTAAATTTTTAATTACCTTCATAACTAGTTCTCCTTTTCAAATAAAAGAAATTAAGTCCTATAAGCTTAATTTCTTTCTTTAACTTTATAGCCTTTACGCATTTTCTTAATAAAGTTAAGTTTGGCTCTTCTAACCATTCCTTTTTTGATAACTACAATTTTATCAATAGTAGGAGCATTAACAGGAAAAATTCTTGTTACTCCAACACCACTTGAAGTTTTACGTACTGAGAAAGTTTCAGATACACCGCCACCATTTTTAGCGATTACTAAGCCTTCAAAAGCTTGGATTCTTTCTTTTTTACCTTCTTTTACCCAAACATCAACACGAACTGTGTCTCCTACACGAAATTCAGGAATGTCATTACGTATTTGACGAGCATTAATTTTATCAACTAAATTAGCCATCACATACACTCCTTTCTAAATAATATTACCTGTAATCATTAATATATATTTATTTTAAGCGGATTACATACCCCTTGGGCACCAATAATTATACCATATGTTTCTACTAGTTTCAACAATTTTTGATATACCAAAGACTTTATGATTAGTCACTAAAAACTTGAACCCAGTAAATATTACCATTAAATTTAAACATCCCAACTCCAATTTTATTAAATTCTTTATTAATCATGTTTTTGTAGTGTCCCTCTGAATTTCGCCATCCTACTGTTACGCTTTCACTAGATGGATAACCATAGGCAATATTTTCACCCATAGTATGATAAGATATCTTTAAATCCTTAGCAAGATCATAAACATAACTACCATCAAGGCGTTCATGGCTAAAATTATTGGTATAGGCCATTTCTAAAGCTCTAAAGGTTGCAATTAAAGTTAATTTATCATCAAGAATTAAGTCTTTATTGGAAACTTCTTTGCGGTAAGCATTAGTATAATTTACAACTTCTTCATAAATTTTTTTATTATCACTCACTAAATTACTAGCTTCTTTCAATAAATCTTCCACGGAAGCATCATATTTAGAAGCATCAACTTTTCTTTCACTACTTTTTTTAACTTTTTCATCATCTATAATCTCATAAGTGATTTCATCATAAATAACTGTTCCATATTTTTCAAAAACAATATTTTTTTCAGTTACAACATTAGTTTTAGTAGTTTTTTCTTCATTTAATGTTTTATTTTCTACCTCTTTAACTGTTTGACTACTAGTATTTATATCTTTTGTAGTTTGAGTTTTTTCAGTTTTAGTATTTAATGCTAAATTATCATCTATGGCTACTGTAGTAGTAACAGCATGATTAAAAATATTAATTTTACCACCAACTACTCCATTAAATGTAGCGCCATTATTATTCTCTTTAGCTTTATTTTTATCAATTAAAATTTTACCCATAAAAACGCAAAGAACTAAAGCCCAAATGATTAAAAAAGTCCAAATTATTTTATTTTTTTTCATATAAAAAATCCCCTTCCTATAAAATATATCCAATATAATTATATATTTTTTAGAAGTGAGATTCAACTAAATTTTAAAAATTTTTTAACGACCACGGTGATTTTCTATAATTGGTATTTTAGTTTCTAAAAACATTAACATATTTAAATATTTATCTAATAATTGAGGGTTTAAAAATTTAAAATATTTATTTAATAATTTATTTTTCAAATCTTCAATTTTAAGAAAAGCTAAAGTAGTATCTGATTCTGTCGTATCTTCGCTTTCATTAAGACTCATAATAATATAAAGAAGGGAACGATATTTTTTATTAAAATTATCTTCAATTAATTTTATAATTTCATTTTCATCATAAATAGTTACTTTAAGATCTTGACTTTTTTTATTTAAAGTAAGTCCCTCTCCTTCTTCCATATCGACAATTTTAAAATCACATTTAACATCTTCTAATTTAATCATTTTTATCCTCTAAAAGATCAGGTCTTTTTTCTTTCGTTTTCTTAATTTGCTCATTAAGGCGATATTCTTTTATTTTTTTATGATTACCACTTAAAAGAACATCTGGTACTTTAAGCCCTCGAAATTCGGCAGGTTTTGTATAAGTTGGGTAATCAAGCAAATTATTAGTATAAGAATCATCAGTACTCGATTCTTTATTAATCGCACCATCTATAAGTCTTACAACAGAATCCGTAATGGCCATCGCAGGTATTTCACCACCAGTTAAAATATAATCACCAATACTTATCTCTAAATCGACAAAATTTCTAATGCGTTCATCATATCCTTCATAATGCCCACAAATGATAATTAAATGATGATAATCTTTTAACTTTCTCGCTACACTTTCTTGATAAGTTTTTCCTTGAGGGCAAGTAAGAATTACTAAACTATCATCTCTTCTTAAGTCATCTATGGCCCTTACTACCGGCTCACACATTAACACCATACCAGCTCCCCCACCATAAGGCGTATCATCAACCCTTTTATGTTTAAGAAGAGAATATTCACGAAAATCAATGATATTAATTTCAACTAATTTTTTTTCGATTGCTCTTTTAATAATTGACTCTGTTAAAAAGCCTTGAAACATATTAGGAAAAAGAGTTAAAATATCTATTTTCATAAAATTAAATTATGACCCCCATTCGTTATTATTTTTCTATCTTTAATATTTACTTCTTTAATATATTCATCCACTAAAGGTATATAAAAATATTTATCTTTTTTAACTTTTAATAAAATATTACCTCCATTATCTTCATAACTAGTAACTATTCCTATTAAAAGATTATTATCATAGACTTCTAAACCAACTAAATCATTAAGTAAATATTCATTACTATCTAACATTAAATCATCTTTATTAATATAAACATTCCATCCTTTATATTTTAATATTTCATTAATATTAGTATATCCTTTAAAAGTAAGTAAATCAAAATTTTTATGAACACGGTAAGTATTTACGATTTCTTTATGATGTTCTTCACCAATATATAAAGTAAATCCTTCTTTAAAAATTCGTTTTTTATACTCAAAATCAGAAAGTATTTTTACTTCTCCTTTTATTCCAAAAGTATTAATGATTTTACCTATCAACAAATAATTAATCATGATTAACCTCATACATTAAAATACTTGCTGATACGGAAGCATTTAAACTTTCACAATTTTCATTCATCGGTATATAAACCATTTCATGACATAATTCTTTAACTTCCTTACTTATACCAGATCCTTCATTACCAATTACAAGGGCGCACTTATTAAACTTAAGATCTTTAATATTTTTTCCCTTAACTACATCTGTTCCAATAATTAGATATTCACTATCCAAATTTTGCAGAAAATCAATAATATTACATCTTTTTATATTAAGATGAAACATCATACCTTCACTAGCCCTTACTACTTTGGGATTGTACAAATCAACTGATGTATCACTTAAAATTAGAGTATCAAAATTAAAGGCCACTGCACTTCTAATAATGGTACCTAAATTACCGGGATCTTGTAAATTATCTAAAACTAGGATATTTCCCTTTATTTCTCTTTCTTTTAAAGTAGATGCCACCGCGATTACATGGGCCCCACTTACTTGGCTCGAAATCTTTTTCATTATTTTATCATTAACATAGTAAGTATCAATATCATATTTTACATTTTCATCAATAGTAATTACTTCTTTAATTATTTTATATTTTAAAGCTTCTGCAATTAAATGTTCATCTTCAATCAAAAACAAATGATACATATCTCGATATTTCTTTTGCTTTAATTTTTCCCAAAACTTTACTTTTTCATTATTAATACTTGTTAAATACATAATATACACCTTTGAATTACTTTTATTGTACAACAATTTTAATTAAAATAAAAGATGAGAATTGTTATCTCATCATATAGAAGTTAATTTATGATTTACCCTATCTAAATTAAACATTAATCTAAAATTATTTTTATCTTCTTCACTAATATGATCATCACTTAATATTTGAGCTAAAGTTCTTTGTAATTCTTCATTAGTTTTTCTTACTACTTTACCATTTTCTATCTTATATAAATTTTTCAAACAAGGATAATTATTTAATAAAAAACTTCTACTTTTTAAAACATTTTCGAATAATTGATTAATATCTACATTTTTCCCATGTAAAGTTCTTTTTGTATTTAAAAAGGCATCTTCATATTCTTTTAATATAGCATCTACTCTCTTATTTGATTCTTCATTTAAACTAATTCCAATATTACTAAGGGCAATTCTTTCATCTCTAAAGCCACAATAAAAAGCTTCTAGTTCATAAGATAAATGTTCATAATTTTCTTTATAATAAAAAGGAACAAATTTACTTATTATTTCTTCTTTTAATTCCAAAAATTCAAAGGGTGAAACACACTTCTTTTTATAAGTAATACCATATTGTCTTACATGTGTAAATTCATGGAATATCGTATTAAGTAAATGTTCACTACCTTCATAATACATTGTTTTAATATCATAATCATAAAGAGTAACATTATTATAAGAAGCCGCACCAAAAGTCATATTTTCTTCCTCTTCTTCTTTACCTTCTTTTATTTCACAGTTACTATTTTGATATACAAATTTAATTTGTTCTTCCATAAATTCTTTAATTAAATCAGCAAAAAAGTCATAACTAATCACTGATTCTTTATCATCTTTTAGAAAATTAAGTATTATTTTTTTAATATATATTGAAGCTAAATTAAAAACTACATCTTTATCTCTAGAAAAAGAATAATTTTGACTAATTAAAGCTTCACTAACTGAGATTTCGCTTTTATCTAACGATTCTCCTTGATAACCTTTAGAAACTATTTGCTCATAAATTTTTTTAATAACTTCTTCATAATGATATTTGGCTATAAGTTTATCTACTATGTCAATTTTAACATTCTTAATTTTTAATAATAATGTAAAAAGCTCATTATATTCTACTCTTTCTATTGGAAGATTTTCTAAACTATCACTAACCATAGTTAAAATATTTTCTATTTTTTGAACATTATTTTGTAAAGATGAATTAGGAGTATGGCAATATTTACAAACACCACCTAAAAAAATACCTCCACAGCAGGGACAAACACCTTTTTTATTTAAAGATTCTACTAAAGGTAATATTTTATTATAAGCATCAGTAAAAATATCATTTAAATAATCTTGATACATATTAATCATCCTACTTAATAATATAGTAACAAATATTATATTTGAATAAAAGAAAAAAAGAGGTTAATTTGACACTCTTTCTACTAATTAATATTTTAATTTTTTTCTTCTTTCTTTATAATCCGGTAAAACCATTTCTACAATATGCCAAAAGTTTTTACTATGATTGCCTTCATAGAAATGAGCCATTTCGTGGATAATCACATAATCAATTAAGGATATATCTTTTTTTAAAAGTTCACTATTTAAAGTAATAATTTTATTTTTAGTATTACAAACACCCCAGCGGGTCCGCATTTTTCTAATTCTTAATTTAAATTTTGGTAAATTATTAAAACATTTTTTACATATATCTATTTCTTCATTAAAGACTTTAAGACATTCATCAGCATAAAATTTATCTAAAGCCTCTTCATCATGACAAGTAATAACATCACCATCAAAAGTAATTTCTTTAACTCTATTATCAAAAATAACTTTATATTTTTTGCCTAAATATTTAAATAAGCCATCTCTATTACTTCTTTCGACAGCATCTTCATACATTTTTAAAATCGCACTAGAATTTTTAGTGATTAAATTTTTTAATTCTAGTTCGCTAATAAAACGAGGCGCTGTGATAATAAGCCGGCAATTTTCATCAAAACGAAAATAAAGATTTTTATTATCTTTTCTAATAACTTCATATTCAATTATATAATCATTTAATTTAAATTTCATTATTATCACTTCCTTAATTCTAGCATAAAATAATAATTATTGCTAGAGGAAGAAAAACTTAAAAAACCTAAGAACTACTATTTTAAAGCTCTAGCTCTATGTTCATTTAAAACATCAATAAATTCATCACACTCATTATTTTTATCATATTTTTGAATCATAAATGTTAATGTTTCTCTAAAATATGCTAGAATATCCTCTGATTCATTTTCTTTATAAGACTCTAATAAATCAGTTAAAATTAAATAGTCAGTTTCTGTAATTTGAAAATTAACTTTCTTATCAAATCTATTAAAAGTTAAAGTATAAGAGCTTTGACCATCATTATTAAAAGTGACTTCAAAAGAAAGTACACTATACTTATCTACTGGATCATTAACATAATAACTTATTTTAGCTGTTTCTTTTAAATTATTATTAACTAAAGTATTAAGTGAATAAATTGAATAATAATCTTCGTTATCCTCCCAACTTTTTTCATAAACAGTGCTATCAGATGAAATATCTTTTTTATTGCAACCAGCTACAACCCCAATTTGTAACGCCGCTAAAAGACAGGCTACACCTTTTTTTAATTCAATTTTCGATTTTTTAATCATAAAAAAATACCCCCTTCGAAAATTACTCTCTATTATACTCAAAAATACTCCATTGTCAAATAAAATTTATCTAACAAACTCGTTTAACCAAAAGTAATCTCTATTTTTAAAATCACATACAAATAAATTATCACTCATTAAGTAATTTACTAAAAGTGTTGGATTAATGGCATCTGATTTAAGATAGATATGTGATTTATAAACTTTTAAATAAGTATTTTCTGGACGATATTTATTTTCAATTATATGAGTATTATTTTCATAACGATAATGGCGATTATCTTTAAATAAATTATATATTCTTTTATTCATATATGAGATGTCAAAAGTATCAAAGATATCATTAAAAATTTGAAAAGAGACATCTAAACTAGAACTATCTAAATAATATAAATTATCGATTGTTTTAAATAGGTTATAAGGTATCTCTTTAGTTAATATTTTAATTTCATTTTTTATCTTAAATATATAAAAACTTCTCACTTTAATCACCTTAAAACTATTATATAAAAATAGTTTTAAAATAATTGTAAGTTTGTGTCGAAGAAATTATTTTTTTAATAATTCAATCATTTTAGTCTTAATCGCATCTATATTAAGATGATAGTAATTTAATTTTTCTTCTTTAGTTCCTCCCACAAAAAAGTCATCTACCCCAAATATGTAGTCCTTATTTGTTGCATATTTTTCTAAAGATTTTGAATTACTAAATTCTAGTATAAAAGTTTTAACATCATTAGGCAAAAGCATTTTTTGATACTTTTCACTTTGCATAGCAAATAAATTAGCTGATGGCATAGAAACAACTCTAAAAGATAAATTAAAATCTTTTAACTCATCTACAATTCTTAAAGCTAAAATAATTTCACTACCACTTGTAATAATGATTGCATCAAGTTTATCACTTTCTTTTTTGATACGATATGCCCCTGCTAAAACATATTTTTCATTTGTTCCTTTTAATTTGGGCACTCTACTACTACCAACAATTATAGCGCTAGTTTTATTTAATTTACCTATTGTATAATAAGAACCAATTACTTCATTAACATCACCGGGACGATAAACAACTAAATTACTAATACTTCTTAAATCATTTAATTCATTATCAGCATGATATTCATTATCTAAATAGGCATTAGTAAAAGTATCATCTGTAAAAATATAAGTAATATCCAAATTATTTAAGGCACTAATTTTAATAAAACTTTTAAGTAGTGATTCATTAACTAAAGGGGTACTAACAAAAACTTTAAAGCCTAAAAAAGCAAGTCCACAAGTTATTCCTCCTAAAGCTAAAGGTCGATTTCCAATTAAAATATTTCTTCCTATAGGGCATTCTTTAGTCATTATTTGTGCTTTATTAATTTCACTTAAAGTATAAATAAAATTATCATCACTAGCACTTAAAACAAAAGGACTTTTACTAGCAACTAAATTTAATATTCGATTATTGCTTTTTAATAATTCTTCTTCATATTCATCATTAATTTTTATATTGTCCGGATTAAGTTCAATATCAACATGGCCTTTAGTTAGAAAATCAATTATTTCCCTAATTTTTAAATCACCCATACTATTTTGCTTTAGACTTTGATAATTCATTAAATATTTACTTAAACGTTTACTAGTAGTTTTTCTTATTTCATTAATTATATTACTATTAACTTCAAAGGGCGCATTAATTTGATATTTATTTCTTAAATTATCCATTTCTTCTTTATTTAAAGGTTTATTATATAATTTATTACTATTTTCAATAGATGAAGATTTACCATAAAGGCTTTTTACTATTATAACAGATGGTTTTTTACTTTCTTTAGCATCAGCAATCGCACCATCAATGGTACCTAAATTATCATTTATTTCCTCGACATTAAATTTTAAAGACATAAAACGATCTTTTAAATCTTCTTTAAAAGTTTCTTTATTACTTGAATCTTTACTAACTTCATCTTTAATAACAATAAAGATTAAATTATTTAATTCGTGAGCACTTGCAAAACTCATTGCTTCATAAGCAATACCACTCATTAGATCTTCTAAAGTTACAACACAATAAGTTTTAAAATCAACCAATTTACTTTTATTGTTTTCAAAATTAACTAAACTTTTTAAATATCTTTCGCCTAAGGCAATACCAACAGAGGATGATATAACATCGCCACTATAAAGGCTACTATAATTGATGATACTATTCTTTTTGGCATTACCACTTAAATCTGATTTAAAACTTTTATAATCTTTTAAATCATCTAAAGACATATCTTTGTAAAATAAATAATTACAACTATATAATAATGGTAAAAGACGATTAGACACTAAAATACGATCTTTATTAATAAAATTAATATCATTGGGATCATATATTAAATGATTCATAAACAAATCATAAAAAATATTGGCTCCGGAAAATATAATCCCAGCATCACCACTCCCAGAAGATGATATCATATCTAATGCTAATATTTTTAAATTATTAATTATACTATCTTCTATTTTGCTCATAAATACTCCTACTTATTTAAACTCTTTTAATTAAATTATTAATCTTAACTACTGATTCATTATTATCAAGCAAATTTAGTCTTTCTTCCATTTTCTTTAAAAGAGATGGATTACGAGTAATTCTTTTTAACTTACGTTTAAAAGACCAAACACCTCTTACTTTAAGACCATA
The DNA here is from genome assembly GCA_947601485.1 of uncultured Bacilli bacterium. Lineage (GTDB taxonomy): Bacteria > Bacillota_I > Bacilli_A > RF39 > UBA660 > SIG200. The sequence goes on along the minus strand of CANQGF010000006.1, from coordinate 22,852 downwards.
TTTTTTACTTGCAATAAATCTAGCATTATATTTTTCTTGACCACCAATACCTGGAACTAATAACATTGGTACTTTCATTTCCAAACATTCTGTAACAGTTGCTCCGCCTGGCTTACTAATAACAAGATCACTAATTTTCATTAAATTTAAAACATCGGTTGAATAACCAAAGACTAAAATATTTTCAATATGATTCTTTTTAACATAAGCATCACATTTTTTCTTCAATTTAGCATTCTTGCCACAAATAAAAATAATATTAACTGGTAAATTCAAACTAGCTATGGCTTTAAAATAATTATAATAATACATACTACCACTAGATGAGCCACCAAAAAATAAATAATTTTTAACATTATTTTTTAATTTATATCTTTGATAAATTACTTCTTCCTTATCTAAATTACTAATTTTAGTAATATTTAAAGGAAGTCCATAAGGATATATTTTTTTACTATCTACACCCCTTTTAATTAATTCTTCCTTCACCATTTTATTACCAACAATATAGCCATCTTCTAACTGTTTATTTTTAATCCAAAATTCATGAGCCCGATAATCAGTAATAATTGTAAATAATCGACTTTTAATTAAACCTTGTTTATTATAATAAGTAATTAAATTACTGCAATAAAAATGAGTAGATATAGTAACATCGGGATTAAACGTTACTATTTCATCTCTTAACTTTTTACTATCATAAAATTTTGAAGTTAAAAGACCATTACCTAAAGAAGTAAGACGATTATCAGCAAGTTCATAACCCATATTAAAAAGCATTTCATGATGATGATTTAAAACAAAATCAAAGGTTTTAACAGTAAACTTAGCTAATATATTACCATAGTCAGTAATGTCAATCATTTTTACATCAAAATCATTATGTGTCGCAATGTATGATGCTACATATTCAGCAATGGCTTTATGACCTGATCCGTATCGAGCATACATAACCAATATTTTCTTTTTCATATTATCCCTCATATTAATTATATACTCATTTTTTAAATAAAACAATTAATTAACTAGTGCTTTACTTACTTTATAACAATATCGCTATAATTATTTAAATTGCTGAAACTAATATCCTGATTAAGCTCTCTAAAGCGCATATTAAGGAGAATTATCCCAAAAACAAATACTAAATAAAATAATATAAGCCCTCCTAAATTCAATAATGTTTTTCTCATAATATCACTCCTTCTTTTCGTTAATATCTTATCACAAATCTTTGTTCGTATTCAAGTACTTTTTAATAAAAATACAAACATTTATTCTTATTTGACAAATAATTAACAAATGAAAAAAGAAGTTAAGTTTTTTCTCCTTTTTATAGCAAACCAATAATTGGTAATAACCATATATTGGTTTTTTATTTTAAACTCTATCAACCATAATAAAAATGTAAGGTGATAAAAATGAAAAAATTATTATTATTTCTCTGCATTTTTTTAGTGCCTTTAGAGGTTAGCGCTTATTCTGATAAAATCTATTTAGGAGGAAATACATTAGGGATAGAATTGGACTGTAAAGGTGTTTTAATTGTAGGCTTCTATCAAATTGATGGTAAACTTAATAAAGGAAACCCCAATTTACAAGTTGGTGATTATATTGAAAAAATCAATAACGTCGAAATTAATAGTTTAAATGAGTTAACTAATGAAATCGAAAAATATACGAGCGAAGGAGTTGCTAAAGTTACTTATAGAAGAGGTAACAAAGAATATGATACCATGCTTCCTTTAGTATTAGATGATGGCGTTTATAAAACTGGCTTGTATGTTAAAGATAGTATTCTTGGAATTGGAACACTTACTTATATTGATCCTGAAACAAAAATTTTTGGGGCTTTAGGTCACGAGGTTGTTGAAAGCAGCAGTAAACAAATGGTTGAAATTAAAACAGGACTAATTTTTAAAAATAAAATAGTTTCTATTGATAAATCAGCAGTTGGCACAGCTGGCAGTAAGAATGCTAAATATTATTACAATACGGTGTATGGTAATATTATAAAAAATACAAATCATGGTATTTTTGGCACTTACAATAAAGGAATTAATGATTTAAAATTAGTTCCGGTTGGTACAAAAGATGATGTTAAAATAGGAGATGCTACTTTATATACCGTATTAGATGGTGAAAAGGTTGAAGAATTTAAAATAAAAATCAAAAAAATCAATGAAACTAGTGATACCAAAAATATTACTTTTGAAATTACAGATAAAAATTTATTAGATAAAACAGGTGGAGTTGTTCAAGGAATGAGTGGATCACCAATTATGCAAAATGGTAAAATTATTGGTGTTGTAACCCATGTTATTGTTGATAATCCAACTAGTGGTTACGGTTTATTTATTACTAAAATGTTAGAAGAAGGAGAAAAAAACAATATTTAGAACTGACAAAGACTTAGGTCTGTCAGTTTTTTATTTGTAAGTTAAATTGATTAAAATAAATATTGTAAGAAATCTTTACATCTAGCTACTATTTCTCTTATATCTCTTAAAAATTGTCCATAATATCTAGCATTTTTAGCACTAACTCCAATGGAATCTAAATTGAACTTTTTACTAATATATAAAGAACGATACATATGATATTTTTGAGTAATTATAATTAAACTTTTATCTAAATAACTATCTTTATAATTAATCATACTTTGAGAAGTATTATAACCTTTCTTATCTTCTAAAATAACTTCTTCATTAATATTATTTTCTAATAGATAATTCTTCATTACTTTAACTTCACTATAATTATCATGTTCATCCCCACTAATTAAAATATTTTTAATAATTCCCTCTTCATATAATTTAATCGCTGTATCAAGTCTATCTTTAAGCATTAAACTGGGTTTATTATTTTTAATACCACATCCCAAAACCATCCCTATATCATAAGTATCATTTATTTGAGCAATTTCATCATTTTCATATATTTGTTTACTTGTACTAATAATAACTATACTATTTATAATAACTAGCATTAATATGATAACTAAAACAAAAATTAATATTATTTTTAAAAATTTTTTCAATTATTATCACCCATTTGTAAGTATAACATAAATTATTTTTTAATACATATTATAAAGAGGTATTTTAAATGATTTTACAGAACTTTATTTTTGGAATAATTATTGGGATTGGCTTTATTATTCCCGGAGTATCGGGCGGAGTTTTAGCTACTATTCTAGGAATATATGATGAAATAATTAGAAGAATTCTAAATATTAATAAAGATTTTAAAAATAATATACTGTATTTAACTCCATTAGTTGTTGGTATTTTAATAAGTATCTTATTTTTTAGTAAAATTATTTTATATCTTCTTAACTTTCGTTTAATGTTTATCTCTTATGTTTTTATTGGTTTAATTTTAGGATGTATACCCTACTTACTTAAAGAAATAAAAAATAAAACTAAAAGAAATTTAGCTATAATACCTTTTATAATTTCTTTTATCTTGGGCATTATTTTATATATATTTGAAAAAAATACTAAAGAAATTATTAGTAACCCTAGTATTTTTAAAATGACCATAGCAGGTATTTTTTATGCTATTGGTAAAATTGTTCCTGGCATAAGTGGAGCATCACTTTTAATGTTTTTAGGAATTTATAAATATTTTCTTGGCATTATTTCTAATCCTTTAGCTATCAATATTAAGACTATTATAATATTTATTCCTTTTATTATATCTTTTTTAATTAGTGGTTATCTTATTCTTAAACTGATGGATTATTTATTAAAAAGACATTTTTGCTATACTTATAGTGCTATTATTGGCTTTATTATTTCATCTATTTTGTTTATTTATCCAGGTAATATAAACATTATAAGTATTATTATAGCTATATTAAGTTTTATTATTTCATATTATTTAAGTTCCTAAATCATCAAAAAATAATGGCTTTTACACCACTATTTTTTAGAATATTAAAGTAATTTGAGCAACTTTTTCCATGTTTTATTTTGTTTAGTAATAATACCATCAGAAGCGCATCCATTATCTTTTTGAAAATGTTTTACAGCTTTGGTAAATTTAGGACCCGCTATGCCATCAGATGGTCCTACTTCAGTATAACCTAAATTATATAAATAATCTTGGATAAATTTAACTACTTTATGTTTACGATTTACTTTATTGGAAACTGTGATTGTTTTTTTTAAAGTCTCTTTACCTGGGAGTCCATCAACTTTTGCCCCCAAAGAAGATTGAACACCTTTTACAAATATGCGGAAATAATCGGAATTAAATTCTAGTTTACCTTGGAGGTATGGAAGTGGGTCAAGTGGTATTCTATCTAAAGTAAAAACCGCAAAGTGTAAATGAGCCCCAGTCGAATCACCAGTTGAACCCATTTTTCCCAAGGTTTGCCCTTTAACAACTATATCATCTTTTTTTACTTTTATCGTGTTCTTTTTCATATGTAAATATCGAGTAATTAAATTATTTTGATGCTGTAATTCAACATAATAACCAGCTTTATCATTATATCCTGTATCATAAACTATCCCATCAGAAATGGCAATAATATCATCCGTTGCTTTATTTTTACCAATCATATCAATTCCTTCATGATTTGCATCTTCTCTTGTTTTATAATCTTGAGTAATATAATGAACACCTTTTTTTAAAACAGGATTTTGAACACTTAATAATTGCAAAAATAACCCCCTTCACTAATAAGATATGCGAAATATTTTAAAGTGAAGGGGCTAATATACTAAATTTAAGCAATTTTATAAGCCATAAAGAATAAGAAAATAGCTAAAATCGTGTAAACAATAATACCATTGATTGTTTCTGATTTTTTACTTTTATATTTAATTCCTACAATCATGGTAGCAAAATAACCACCAATTAAACCACCAATATGGGCAGCATTATCTATTCCACTTACCATAAAACCTAGAACTAAATTTAAAACAATAATTGGAATTATTTGTGTAGTTAAAGCACTTGATAAATAAAGACGATAATGATAACCAAAATACAATAAAGAGCCCATTAAACCAAATATTGCTCCGGATGCTCCAATAGACATATTGTAATCTCCTAGAAAAACCATACTCATTAAATTACCCATTAAAGCACTTAATATATAGATAAATAAGAATTTCCATCTTCCAATATAAGTTTCAACTTGACTACCAATTATCCATAATGAATACATATTAACTACTAAATGAAGTAAATTACCATGTAAAAAGGCAGATGCAATTAAACGCCAAACTCCACCGTTTAAGACTAAACCACGATTATTAGCTCCTAATAAAACTAAGGCTTCGTTAAAATCATCACTAATAAAAAGAGTAACTAAATACATAACAATACAAAGTAATATTAATATTTTAGTAATAATAATTTTTTTGGGTTTAAAAACTTTTTCATATTTTTTATTTTTAGCATCAGTTGTGTCATTGATATCTTCCGTTATATGAATAAAATCTTCAAAACTTTGCATACCATTACTCTTTTTAAAAATCATTTCTTTAACTTTTGGAAAGACATTTTTAATAATATTATTTTTCTTAATATCATTAATACTACTGACATTAACTGTTTGAATATTTTTTGCATTTTCATCAATATTAACGGCATTTCCTAAATCTAGACATATATTTAAAACATTCATTTTTAAAGATAATGTTTTTCTTTTAATTTGTTTAACTACATAATTCATTCTGTATATATCAAAATCAAATTGTTCATTATTATGAATATATTTAGAATTAATACGAATTATTTTATAAGGACCTTGAAGATTTTCTAACCAAATTTCATCTTTAGCCCCTTGAACGTTAATCGGGGTATAATCCTCTTCTGTAACAAAATAGTGGACAAGTTTCATAACTATTTCATCTTTTTCGCTCATTATTGCATTCATTGATTTAACTCCTTTCATATTATTCTACCCCATTTCATAATATTAGTAAAGGGTGGAATAATGAATATATTTTTTCTTATTTATATGGCTGTAATAATTTATATTACAGTGCCAATTTGCAAAATAGTTTGGCATGATAAGCTAGATAATGACCTCACATTTTTATTATGTACTAATTACATTGTTATTTTTATCTTAACTTTATTACTCGGTAATAAAAGTTATCTTGTTTACAATATTTTACTTGGCTTGACATTAGTCATTTTATCTTTCTTACTAATTAGAAAAATCAAAAAAGTTTTTGGTCATTATCAATTATTAAGTCTTCCTTATTTTGGTTTTGTTGTCTTTGTTTTTTCTAATATTTTAGTTCTTATTTAACTGAAAGAGTATCTAAAAAATCTTGAAAAGGTTTAGGAATTTGGCTATCAAAGGCCATTTTTTCTTTGGTTATAGGATGAGTAAATTCTAAATGACGAGAATGAAGAAACTGACCAAATGGCGTTGTTTTTTTATTTTGATAAACAGGATCATTATAAATTGGATAGCCAATATAAGATAAGTGAACTCTTATTTGGTGAGTTCTCCCTGTCTCTAAAATTAAACTAACTAATGTATAATCTTTATATCTTTTTAAAACTTTAAGATTAGTAATTGCTTTTTTACCAGTCGAGGTTACTTCCATACGATTGAAATATTTCTTACTTCTTCCAATCGGAGCATCAATTTTTGCTGTATCACTAGGAAATTCACCAATAAGAAGTGCTACATATTCACGGTGAATTTCTTTATTTTTAAAAGCTTCAGCTAAAATATTATGGACTTCATTAGTTTTAGCAACCATCATTAAACCCGATGTATCTTTATCAAGACGATGAACTATTCCTACTCTTTCATCTCCCCCAACATCACTTAAATTATCCGTATAATATTTAAGTCCGTTAACCAAAGTATTATCATAATGACCATTTCCAGGATGAACTACTAGACCACTAGGTTTATCAATAACCATTAAATAATCATCTTCATAAACAATTTTAAAATCCACTTCTTCTGGAATGATATCATCATGTATTTTATAACTATCATCAATATCTATTTCATCGTTTAATTTAACTTTATAACTAGGTTTTATATTTTTACCATTAACTAAAATATATCCATCTTTTAACATTTTAGTAATTAATTCCCTGCTAAAAGCTATATCGTTACATAAACTTAAATATTTATCTATTCTAATATCTATATTATCATTAACAATTATTTTCAAACTTCATCTTCCTTTTTAATAATGGCAATTATAAGTAAAATAAGCCCAAATACAATAAAAGTATCAGCAAAATTAAAAACTGGAAAATCATAATTAAAGATTTTAAAATCTAAAAAATCTATAACATAACCATATACTATTCTATTTAATAAATTGCCTAAAATTCCCCCATATAATAAACCAAAGGCTAAAATATTTCTCTTATTTTCCCGAAATTTTTTTTGATAAAAATATAATATTATTAGCATAATTATCGTAATTATAATAAGTAAGATGTTATAACCTGATAAAACACTCCAAGAAGCTCCATAATTATATACTTTAGTCAAATAAAAGAAACTACTAATAATTGTAATACTATGAGATAAATTCATATTAAAATCAATTAATAATTTAGTTATTATATCTAATATAAGAAATAAAACCGTTATTATAAAGATTTTTTTCTTCATACGAATCACTTAATAAGTATATCACATTTTTAAGGATCATGTAAAGTTATCCCAGGCTTAATCAAAATAAAAAGAGATGCATTAAGCAATCTCTAATATTTAATTTTTACTATCTTGTTTTTTCTTTTCCACTATAATAATGATTACCACTAAAGAAGCTACTACAAGGATGCCACCCGCAATCAAAATATATAGTAATGTTGCTGTTCTTGTAATATTTAAAACGTATGTAACACTTGCATTATCTGGCGCAACAACTTTAAATGTTACTTTATTTTTACCAACTTTTAAATCTTTATAATCGATATTACATTTAGCATTTTCATCTTCAGTAATACAACTATATTTTAATTTGTTTTTAAAGTAACCTACAGTTAATGAAGCCTCATTATCTTTAAATTTAACTTCTTCATCATCAACTTTAATTTTAACACTAGTATTACTACTTAAATTTCCAATCACTTTATTAACTACTATTGTATAAACTTTTAATGTTCCATCTTCAGCTGTTACTAATACTAGAACATTATTTATACCATCAGTGAATGGATTTTTAATAACTTCATAAGTTGCTTTTTCACTATTCAATGTTATTTCTAATAAAATATCATCATTATTAGTTTGATAATTAATTGTATCGCTAACTTCTATTTCTTTACCATCTATTATAAGTGTTTTAATTGTATTATCATTGCTTAATTTAGTAGTATCTTTATTAGTATCAGTGTTATCAGTATTAGTAGTAGTGTTATTATCTGTATTATTTTTATCAGTACTATCTTCTTTATTATCTGTTTCTGGTTTAGTTGTATCAGCTGGTTTATCATTGCTTGCATTTACTTTTACTGTACATGTAGCAACTAAACCATTTGATGTAACTGCTGTTATTGTGGTTGTTCCTGCACTTTTAGCTGCTACTTTACCATTTGCATCAACACTAGCAACACTTTCATTACTGCTATGCCAAATTAAATTTTTACTCATTGTTGTATTACTTGGACTAATAGTAGCTTTTAAAGTTACAGTTTTTCCAATATCTAATGTTGCTGATGTTTTATCTAAAGTAATTTTAGTAATAGGGCTTTCAACTGTAATTTTGCATGTTGCGGTTTTACCATTACTTGTTTTAACTGTAATAGTAGTAGTACCAGCAGATTTAGCTGTAACTACACCTTTGGAATCTACTGTAGCAACTGATGTATTGCTACTTGTCCAAGTTAACTCTTTACTTTGAGTAGTATTACTTGGATTTATTGTAGCGGTTAAAGAAACTGTTTTACCTATATTAAGACTAGCTGTAGTTTTATTTAAAGATACACTTACAATTTCAGTTGTAGGGCTTACTACGGTAATAGTAGCAGTGGCACTTTTACCATTAATACTTGTTGCAGTAATAGTAACTTTACCTACTGCTTTAGCAGTTACAACTCCATTTACAACGGTAGCTATTTTATCATCACTACTTTTCCAGGTAAGAGTTTTGTCTCTTGTTGTATATGTTGGATATACTTTACCAGTTAAGGTTAAGGTTTGACCAACAATAATGGTTTCTTTTTCTTTATCTAGACCAACACTTGTTATATCGATAAATTCATCTTCAACTGTAACTAAACAAGTAGCTTTTTTGCCATTAACTGTTTCAACAGTTATTGTTGCTTTACCAGCACTTCTTCCAATAACTAATCCTCTTTCGGTAACAGTAGCTACTGTCTCGTTATCACTACTCCATTTTAATTTTGTACTCATGGTTGTATTACTAGGATTAATTGTTGCTATTAAATCTTTAGCATATCCTGTTGTTACAGTAAGAGTTGTATGATCTAAGCTAACACTTGTAATATCAAGTGATGGATTAGTAACTGTAATTGTAGCTTTAGCACTTTTACCATTAACAGTTTTAACTGTAATAGTAGTTGTCCCTACGGCTTTAGCAGTTACAACACCATCTTTAACCGTAGCAACACCAGTATCACTACTTGTCCAAGTAAGACTTTTATCAGCTGTATCACTTGGAGTTATTGTTCCTTTTAAGGTATATGTTTTACCTTTTTCAATACTAACACTTGTACTATTTAAAGCAACTTTTTCTGCTAATTTTTGAATTAAGAATGTTTGAGCTGTATTAGCATTATCTTCAGCACCCCATAATTGAGGTTGAACACCAACAGCAAAATTACGAGCACTTATATCAATACCTAACATATCACTTTTGCCAGATTCCGGTACAAATCTATAACCACCATTATAATTGTAGATATACCAACGCATTTTTAAGCCACCGCTGTTTACCCATACATATACTGGATCACCTTCAGTATTACCTTCATTAGCAATATCAATTACTAAACCAGTTTTTTGATTAGTTATAACATAATAACCCGCACTTTGACGTTCAAATTTCCATATTTGGGCATCAGTATAACTTTTGCTTTGTAATGTTAATTTGGAAGCATTACTAGTACCAGTTGCGGAAAATGCTAAATTAGTTGCAGCCTTAGGAACAATTTGGGCATAAAAAGTATTACCTAAATTTTGTACTGAACCACTTGGTTTAAAAGTGTTTTTTAAAGTTGTAATATTATTTGCATCATAATGCCATCTAGTTACAAGTTGATTACGCAAAGAAGCTCTAGTTTCTATTCTACCATAATGAATTATATCGTCACCATGCCAGTTAGAATCTGCTAAAGTTATATTATCACCATTTACATCAATAACAATAACTTCGTGTGTTCCATAAGATGTAATTAATTCGATAACATCACCAACATAGACAATAACCATATCATCATAATTACTCCATAAATTTGGAGCATTATATCTAGTACTACCAAATATATTATCAGCCATTTCATTTGCAAAAGCATAACATTGTAGACCATAATAATATCTATTAGGAGAATAATATTTACCATCTCCTAAATTTGAACTCGTTTTTAATGATTGAATCTTAGCGGCCATTTCACTCTTTGTAATTGCAAAAGTTGTAATTAAATTAAGGCTAAAAATCGATATAGTGAATAATAAATAAGTGAAAATTTTCTTTAAATACTTCATTACTTCTTAAACTCCTTTTCTTTTACAAGCATATTATACATCTTGAATATTTTTTATGTCAATCACCTAATTATATGATTTAAAAACACCTATAATAATATAGATAAATATCCCAAGTTGTGATACAATTTTTTTACGAGGTGAAAAATGAAATCATTAATTATAAGTGCTTCTAGTGATGCAGGAGTCAGTATTGATGGAGCTAAAGATGGGGCTTTAAAATTAGGGAAATATTTAGAAAATTTAAATAAAGAAGTTATTTATATAAAAAATAGAGATAATTTTGTCAAAGATAAAAATCCTTTAAATAAAAGAAAAAATGAAGAAGAAATAAATATCTTTAATGAAAAATTATATCAAACAATTATAGAAAATAAAGATAAGTTTCCTTTTACTATAGGGGGAGATCATGCGATTGCGATTGGTAGTGCTCTTGCTAGTCAAAAAAATCATGGTAATATAGGAATTATTTGGTTTGATGCTCATCCGGATTATAATACTTTCAAAACTACGATTACCGGTAATATTCATGGACTTCCTTTAGCAAGTATTACTGGTTTTGACAATGCATCCCTAACTAATTTTCATCATTCTTCTTTTGTAAAATATGAAAATACCGTTATTGTGGGAGCTCGCTCAATCGATAAAGAAGAACTTGTCAATTTAAAAAAAGCCGGTATTAAAGTATTTACAACGGAAGATATTAAAAATTTAGGAATTGAAAAAGTTTTAAATGAAACTTTAAAAATTGCTAGTCAAAATACTTTGGGTATTCATATTAGTTATGATCTTGATGTAATTGATCCGAAATTAGCCCCAGGTGTATCAGTCCCAGAAAGTGAAGGAATTAATTTAGAAGATGCTTATAAAGCGATTGATATTTTATTTAAAGATGTAGATAAAATAGTATCTCTTGATTTAGTTGAATTTAATCCTTTATTCGATCAAGATGATAAAACATATAATATAGCTTGTAACTTAATTAATAATATTATTAGTAAGATAGATAGTAAAAAATTCTAAAGGCAAACTTTAGAATTTTTTTAACTAGAAATTACACTACTTTCATATTCATTTAAGGCTTCTTTTACACATAGAGTATCAGTTTTCCAAGGAAGATACTTATTCCCATATTTTTGTCTTGTTTCATTACCCTTTCCCGTAATTAAAATAACACTTTCTTTATTATCTAAAATAGCTTTTTTAATGGCTTCTTCCCTATCAGTAATTATTTCATATTCACCATTATTTTTTTTAACATAATATGCTATTTCTTCACATATTTTATAAGGATCTTCTACCCCAGGATCTTCAGCAGTTAAATATGTTTTAAATGAATTTTCTCCTGATAACAATCCTAAATCTTCTCTTCTATTAAAAGCTTTTCCGCCAGGACAACCAAAAACTGTAATAATTTTTTTATTTGGATATTCTTCTTTAACTGATTTATATAATTTTTCAAAACTTAATTTATTATGAGCATAATCAACAATGGCAATAATTTTTTCATCTTTACTAACTGATATTTCCATTCTTCCACTGGCATGAGCTAATTTTAATCCATTATAAATATTTTTATAAGGAATATGTAAAATTTCCGCGACTGAAATAGCTGCTAAAGCATTTTCTACATTAAATAACCCTGGCATGGTAAGAATAATATCATCTTCAAAAGATTTAGTTCTTACTTTAAATTTGATTGTATTATGATCAATCTTTTTTATTTTATAGGCATAAATATCGGCCCCTTTATTTTTAGTACTAAAGGTTATGATATTATTTATATTATCTTTTTCTTTCTTTAAATATTCCATAACTTCTTCTAAATGTTCAGTATCTAGATTAAGACATAAATTTTTAACTTGCTTAAATAATTTTAATTTAGAATGAAAATAATCTTCAAAAGTTGGATGTTCAACATCACTTATATGATCAGGAGATATATTTAAAAATACCCCAACATCATAATTAATACCATAAACACGATCATATTTTAAAGCTTGACTGGAAACTTCCATCACAAAATTTTCTATATTAGCATTAACGGCATTAGCAAAATGTCTTTGTAAATCTAAAGACTCTGGACTAGTTAATAATGATTCTTCTAAATCCTTTCCATCGTAGACATCGATTGATGAAGTAATACCTGTTAAAGGTTTATTTAAAGATTCCATATAATTATCTAAAATACTTTTTATATAATAAGCTGTTGTTGATTTACCTTTTGTTCCAGTTATACCAATCGTTTTAAGTTTACTAGCGGGATTATTATAATATAAAATAGCAATTAAAGATAAACTTTTTCTAATATCTTTTACTTCTATATAAGGAAAGTCTTCATTTATTATTTTATCTTTTTCTCCAACATAACAAATTATTCCTTTTTCAATAGCTTCTTCTAAATATTCTTCTTTATACTTTATTCCTTTACAAATAAATAAAGTTTTACTATTAATTTCTTTCGAATTATAAGAGATATTTAAAACTTCTTCATCTAATGAACTAATATTAGTTTTAACAAATAAATTATTTTCCTTTAAAATGTTTAGATAATCTTTTAAATGATAAGTTTGCACAAAAATCACTTCTTTTCCAATCTAATTATAATAAAGTCTATAAGATAAGTCAAAGTTTTACGTTAAATCAACTAAAATGACATCTTCCCCAATTTTTTTGATTTTTTCAAAATTAAAAGATATGTCGCCACCTCGAGTTACTTTTCGTACTAATTTTCTTTGCTCGGAAACAAAATATAAAATTTTACCTGTATTATCTATTTTAGCATCAACAATGCGTCCTAAATTATTACCATCTTTAACATTAATAATATCTTTCGTTTGCAAGTCACTAAGTAACATAAAACCACCTTAGTAAACTATATGCTATTTAATTAATTTTCGCACATTTTCAATCGCGTTTTTTTCAATTCTGGAAACTTGAGCTTGAGAAATACCCATTATATCAGCAATTTCCATTTGTGTTTTACCAACAATAAATCTAGATATTAGTATTTGTTTTTCTCTTTCTTTTATTTTTTGCAAAGCCCTTCTTAAAGAAATTAACATATCTTTATCACTAGCTAAATCTTTAGTATCAGCAATTTGATCAGATAAATAAATGGTATCACCACCATCATTATATATTGGTTCAAAAATACTCATAGGATCTTTCAAAGAATCTAGAGCATAAGCAATTTCATATTCTTCAATTCCTAAAGATTTAGCAATAATATCATTGGTGGGTAATATTCCATGTTCACTCATATAATCATCTTGAAAACGAACTATTTTATAAGCTAAATCTTTAATACTTCTACTTACTCTAACTTCTGTATTATCTCTAATATATCTTTTAACTTCTCCCAAAATTAAAGGCACTGCATAAGTAGATAAGCGAAGATTTAAAGAAGTATCAAAATTCTCAATCGCTTTAATTAATCCAATTACTCCAACTTGAAATAAATCATCCATATTAAATTTTGAATTACTAAATCTTTGAATTGTTGACAAAACTAATCTTAAATTACCATTAATTAATTCTTCTTTAGCGGTTGCGTCCCCATTATGATATCTTTCAAATAATTTATCAGAAGTATCTTTATTTAAAACTTCTAAATCATTAGTATTTATACCCGTTATATCAACTTTATATCTTGCCATAACTATTCCTTTCAACTAAATTATGGCACTTTTTAATTCTTTTTATTCAATATCTATTTTTTAACATTCTTTTAGATACTTCTGCATCAAAAACATATTCACTCTTGTACATTAAGCTTTTATATTGTTTAACTAATTTAGCATAATTAGAAAAAGCTTTTAGATTACTATTAATAGTGTCTTCATAATTACTTTGTAAAGCATAAGGACCTAAAGGATTACCAAGTAAAGGCGATAATTCAATTAATAAAGTAGCAGGATATAATAATCTTAAATATTCATCATAATCTTTAATACTACCACTGTTTTGGATTTGGTATCCATCTTTTATTAATTCACTTTTAGTATTTTCTTGATAGTTTTTGGCCAAAAGATGATTGATAACATTAAACCGATATTTTTGTTCATAGTCTATTAATGATTGATCACATAATAATTCATCATCATCACTTAAATAAGCATATACTTCTCCACCCGCAGAATGATAAGTAATAAAACCACAATATAATTTTTCCTTATATAATTTATTTAATAAATTTTTTAAAAAGATATTTTCAATGATATCTTCTTTGGGAATGCTTCCTAAAGGACCTTCCATATTATTTAAAATATTATTGTATCTTAAAGGGCCATAACAATCACAATCTTTATTAAGAGTATAAAATAAATTAGTTCGATTAGTTTCTATCCCTAAACCATTACCTCGATGAATAACCATGCTACCTTTAGGAATAGCCTCATTATCATAAATCTTTTTAACATTTTCTCTTAAATCATGATACTTTTCACTTATACATTTATAAGTAGCATCAGCAAAAAATTTTTGATGTAATTTTTGCTTTTTATCGTTTGGATAATTGATGGCCTTTAAATCATCAAGCATATAGTTAAGATAATAAGCTCTAGCTATACTTTCAATATCCTTGCTACTAGATTTAGAATTAATTAAAGTATTAATTACCGATGAAGATATAATGTATCCTTCGGGATTGTGGACAGGGATAAAATGGAATGTATAATCATCTAAATTTAGGGTATTAAAAGGATCAGATTTGCAAGCTATCCCCATCATTAGTCTTAAAACAAAATCAACAGATATTATTTCAGATCCATGGGTACCACCCACTACTACTAAATGGTTAGGGCCACTTCCTAAAGTATAATATGGAATATCTATGCCATAAAAAGTTTTAGGAGCATCCATTTTTTTAAAAGGATAATTATTTTTTAAATATTCTAACTCTTTTAAAACATCTTCATAAAAAAGAATTCTTAAATCCATAATATCACCCTAATTAGGAATTTATTTTAACATATTTCAATTAAAATAAAAAGACTTCATATTTTCATAATATTTTGAAGTCTTTTTACAATTTTCTTTTCAATTCTAGATATATATGATTGACTAATACCAAGCATTTCTGCTACTTCTTTTTGGGTATACTCTCTTCGATTATTAAGACCATATCTTAAAGTCATTATTTCTTTTTCTCTACTATCTAAAGTAGCAATTTCTCTTTTTAAAAGTTCTTTATCTAAAGTATTTTCAAATTCCTTTGGTACTACATCTTGTTCCGTTCCTAAAATATCTTCAAGTCTTAATTCATTACCTTCCGCATCATAATTAAGAGTCTCTTCTAAACTAATTTCTACTTTTTTACGTTTATTTTTTCTTAAAAACATCAGTATTTCATTAGCAATACATCTTGATGCGTAAGTAGCAAGTTTAATATTTTTATCGATTTTATAAGTATTAATCCCTTTAATTAAGCCAATCGAACCAATCGAAACTAAATCCTCAATATCAAAACCAGTATTTTCATACTTTTTAGCCAAGAAAACTACTAATCTTAAATTATGCTCAATTAAAATATTACGGGCTTCAATATCACCTTGTTTAGCCCTAATTAAATATTCTAATTCTTCTTTTTTAGGTAAAGGTGGGGGTAATTTATCAGTAGCTCCGACAAAAAAGCATTCACTATATTTCCTTTTTAAAAATAATAATATTTTTTTAAACATTTACATATCCTCCAATAAATGATAATTAAGTAAACAATCAAAATCATTACTTTTTAAATCATCTGATAATCCAAGTAAATAATTATTATAAATGACATTATCAATTTTAATATTTTTAATACTAATGCAAGGAAGTAAACTTTTTTTATTGACCGTTTTAATTGGTACATACATTGGACTTCTTATATTATATATGCCTTCAATTAAAGTTTTATTCACTAAAATAATATATTTACCAGTAACAGGATCTTTTAATTTATTACCACTGTCAATAAATCCTTTTAAGGTAATAATTTGATTATTTTTTAAAGTAATAATAACTTCCCGATAATAATTTATTACTTTTTTTAAATTCTTTTGTTCTTTAACATATAAATATAAAATTATAGGAGCTATACTTAAAATAAGTAAATAACTTAAATTATTAAATTCGATTTTCAAAAAATAAAGAAAACCAGCTAGAATAACACTAGTCATATACAAATATAAAAGATTATTTAAAAAATATTTAATATTTTTATAAGAATAGGCGATAACAATCATAATAAGACCCATTAATATTTTTAAAATTAGTAAAAGATATTTATTTAAAGGAATAAAAATAATAAAAGTCGTTAAAGCACCCCATAAAGATGCAAAGAATATTCTTTTAAAAGAAGCTTTTCTTTTTAAAGTAACACTGACAGTCATTAAAATTAAAAAGTCATATATTAAATTTAAAACAAATAATAAATCAACATAGACTTTCATATCATCACCAAAAATATTATATAAAAAAAATACGGCAAAATTTGTCGTATTATGGAATATTATTAAAATAAATCGTTATTTCTTAAAAATGGTGGAATTTCTAAATCATCATCAGTTGGTACCGTTCTTCTTTTTGGCACTTCATTAGTGTCATATATTTGTTGTTCACTACTCTCATCAAAACCTGTTGCAATAACGGTAACAATAACTTCATCAGATAAGTTATCGTTTTTGATAGCTCCGAAGATAATATTGATATCACTTTTAGCAGCTTCTCTAACAGTTTCAACAGCATCCTCAATTTCAAATAATGTAAGGTTACTACCACCAGTAACATTAACAATCGCATTAGTTGCGCCATCAATCGTGGCTTCAAGTAAACTACTTGCAACAGCTTGTCTTGCTGCTTCAACTGCTCTATTTTCTCCAGCACTGCAACCAATACCAATAATAGCAGTACCACTCTTTTCCATAACTGCTTTAACATCAGCAAAATCAAGGTTAATAACTCCCGTTACAGCAATTAAGTCAGAAATGGATTGAACACCTCTATGTAAAACATTATCTACTTCTTTAAAGGCATCATCAAATGATGTTGTTTTATCAATAATATCTCTTAATTTATCATTAGGTATAACAATTAATGTATCAACATGTTTCTTTAATTCTTCAATACCAATTAAAGCATTTTCACTTCTTCTTTTGCCTTCAAATCTAAATGGTTTAGTAACTATTCCAACAGTTAATGCTCCAAGTTCTTGAGCAATTTCAGCAATAATTGGGGCAGCTCCTGTTCCAGTTCCACCACCCATACCACAAGCAATAAAGACCATATCGGCACCTTTTAGAGCATCTTCAATTTCGCCTTTACTCTCTAAAGCCGCAGCACGACCAATTTCCGGATTAGCTCCAGCACCGCGACCTCCAGTGATTGATTTACCAATTTGAATTTTATTTTGAGCTTTGGAAATATTTAATACTTGTAAGTCCGTATTAACAACATAAAATT
Source organism: uncultured Bacilli bacterium (assembly GCA_947601485.1). Classification (GTDB taxonomy): domain Bacteria; phylum Bacillota_I; class Bacilli_A; order RF39; family UBA660; genus SIG200. The sequence continues at coordinate 4,740 of CANQGF010000006.1, read as the reverse complement.
CAACACTTTTAACGCCTTCTTCAATCATTCTATTTACAGCATTGCAGCCACCGCCACCAACACCTATAACTTTGATTTTAGCTATTTGATCCATTTGTAATTCGTTCATCATATCATCTCCTTAATTATCAAAAAAATATCCAAATAATTTACCAAGTAAAGAATTATCTGAAACACTTATTCCTGGTGTTCCTCCTAATTCCTCTTGTTCTTCTAAATTAAATATCGAAAAATCGACATTTCTTAATTTTAATCTACTATTATAATATTTAATCATTCCAACAGCAGTAGCATATTTATTATCTCTTGCCCCAATTTCTTCAACTTTACCGATAATTCCTAAATTACCAAGTAATTCTTCCATAAGGATATCAAAATCGCCACTTTCTGTTACTCCTCCTGTAAGTATTATATAACTTATTTCTTTCTTTGTTAAGAGATTTATTTGTTTTTTTGCTAAATTAATAATCTCTGTAAGCCTTCCCATTACGATTTCTGATGCATCATATTGGTTAATTTTAACATTTTCATCATACTTATCTTTAAAGGATAATGACTCGTTCGGTTGAGCTAATCTAGTATGAGCTAAAGCCAAATGTTCTTTCACAAATTGAGCATCTTCTAAACTTATTTTATAAACATAAGCTAAATCATTTGTAACTTTTGAACCACCAATATCAACAACTTCTAAATTAGTAAGTATTCCTCGATTAAATATTGATACAGTAGTTGTTTCTTCACCAATATTTACTATTGCTCCAATTTGTTTATTTGTATCTTTAGTCCGATGTTCATAATAATCAGCTAAAGGTGATATAACAATATCAACTAATTCAACTCCTAAATGATTAAGACAAGCACTAATACCTTCTACATTTTTTTTAGGTACAATTACCACAATGGCTTTCATTGATAATTTTTCAGAAATCATATTAAGAGGATTACTTACAATTTCATCATTAATTGCAAAACTAGTAGGTAGTACTGTTACTAATTCTTTATGATCCATAATTTTATTATAAACACATTTTTGCATTGCTTTAACAATATCAGCATTTCTTATTACTTTATCTTCACTAATTGTAGCGACCGTTGCACTAGACAAAAAACATTCAGTATAAGTGGTTGGTACAGTTACAATAACCTTTTTTATTTTTAAGCCAATAATATTTTCCGCATTTTTAAAAGCTTCACTAATAGCTTCCGTAGCACTTTCTGGATTAATAATATACCCCTTTTTAATCCCTCTTGCAGGAGTTTCAACACATGCTAAAATATTGACTTTATTTTTAACGATTTCACCAACAACCAGTTTTATAAGTGATGAGCCAATATCTAAACTAGCTATAAACTTACGCATAATTGTCACTCCTATTTTCCTAACCTTAATTATACAGAAAAAAAGATTCATTGACAAGTTATTTCCTTTAACTTAATAATGAATCTTTTAATTTTTATATATAATTATCTTGATAATTTTAAATATTCTGATTTTTCTTCTATAGTTCCATCTGGTTTATTTTCTATATAACTAGAACGGTAACCATAACCATCTAGAGCAATACTTTCTTCTGCTATTTTAATATATACTACTCCATTAATAATTTTATAGTTTTCATCATCTTCAAAAGAATTGGAATCAATTTTTGCAATTCTTTTCTTTACTCCAACAAGATTGCCATCTTTATCTCTACCTATAGTATAGCCTTCAGGTACAGTATAATATACTTTACCATCTATTTCATTTTTAATTAGTTCAGCGTATTCATAAGTTACCCAATATTGACGACCTTCTTCATCAGTAAATAATTCATAATTCTCTGGTACATTAAAGGCTGCCGACGGAGCATAAACTGCTTTTACTGGCTCATTTCCATCAAATTCAGTATATTGAACATCAGCAATAATACCTTTGGATGCATAATCACTAATCATTGCATTTTTTTGATGATTAATTGAATCATTTTTAGGAAGAATTTTAGCAAAAGGACATTCTTTTTCAGTATGGTCAAATGATTGATCATAGATTCCAGCCATTGTTATAGTGCCTCCTAATAAGCCCATTAATATTGCTAAACTTACTAGAGTTTTTTGAATTTTATCAAATCTATCTTCTTTATTTTCTTTTTTTTGATTTTCTTCATTTAATTCTAAATCTTTTTTTTCATCTTTATTTTTCATTTAAATCCCCCACAAAATTTTAATAAATATAATAGTTTAGATCTTGTTGTCAATAGAAATATAGCATTTTCTTATATACTTGTCAATAATTGACACAATTTGACTAATTTAATAAAAATTCTTTTATTTTCCTTAATTCTTCATCACTAAATAAATAGTCTACGTCTTTGCCTCTTCTAATTATTTCATTAATAAAATCTTTATCATTCGTTTCCTTAACTTTTTTAAGTAAATGCTCCATATCTAAATCTTCTTTAACAGCACTTACAAGTTCTTCTAAATAATAAGCATCTCTTTTTAAAATGAAGTAATCAACTATTTTAGTAAAATCTTTATTTTTATTATTGTAATTAAAGGCAAGACGCCATAAAGCTTCTCTTTTGTCTTCTTTTATTCCCACCATTACAAGATCATCAAACTCACTTTGAGTTAAAGCGGGTGTTATTGGAACTGAAATATATTCGGTTATAAATTCAAGCATTTCTTTATTACTCATTTTATCAAAATATTTATTAATTAATTCATTATTATCTAATAGATCTACTACAGTATCATAAAGCTTTCCACCATCATTGACTACATTCTTATCTTTTTCTGGGCTATCTTTTTCCCTTTTAATAAAATCTAGGCCTTCATCATCTAAACTTTTATAAATATTATCATCATTTAAAGCATTCAATAATTTATCAATATCTTTTAAACGTTTCTTTTCTATTTCATCAATTTCATTAGGTATTTCTTTAATTATTTTTTCTAAATCTTTAATTAACTCTTTTATTTTTAATATTTCATCTTCACTATATTTTGTTAAATCAATTTGCTTTAAATCAGCAAGTAGTTCTTTACTATTAATAAATTTATTTATATACTTATATAATAATTTAACTAAATCCATATAAGCTACCAATCCTTACTTATTTCATATATCTTACAAAATCGCCAAGTCTTCTTTCTACTTGTTGATTTGTTCCTAATAATTCATCCATCGGAATATTAAATGTATCTTTTATTTCATCAATTAAGTTTTCTACTAATAAGGCAATATTACCATTTTGCATAATATTTAATAAATAATCATAAGTAACATTTTTTAATGATTTGGATTGGATATTTAAATTATCTTTTTCATGCGTATTTATATAATTTATTAGCTCGGTAATAATTCGTTGGTTTTGATAATTATCAAACAAGTCTATATTATGAAGAGCAATTATAATTTTTTCAAAATCATCACGAGTTAATGGGCCTTTATTTTCTGATAAGATACATAAATCAAAAATTGGTATTAAAAAGTGTAATTCTCTACGGCTCTTATAAATAATATGGATTTGGTCATCATCTTTAAAAATTTGGATTTTATCATTAAGATTACCAAAATAAATTTTGGACGTATGTTGGGTGTCAGCAGCTTCTCTTACTTCATAATAGCTGTCCGCTGTTTTTAAACTTTCTGCTATTTTCTTGAGTGTTTCATTATTTTGGGATGTTAATTGACCATTTAAAAGAATTACGCCTTCATCAGGACAATAATTTCGAGAAGAATAGGTATAAATTGATGAATTATCTACTTCATAAAGATTAATTTCTTTGGTTGGAAAAAAATCTAAAGTACTTGGGCGGTTGCCTAATAAAAGTTTATGCATATTTTGCGCTTTATCATAAGTAATGGTAAAAATAGTGCTCTCTTCATAACTAGATAAAGGTTCCCAAATATCATCATAATTAGAAGAAAAAAGTTGGACTGTTTTTTTAAAATTATCTTCTTCTAAACAAAAGCAAAACTTGCCATATTTAGTATCAACATTTGCCCAGGCTCTTTTTCTCACAATTTCACCTTTTAAATCATCTAATTTTAAGTAATCTTTCTTTACTTTAGAATTATAATCAATTTCTTCATTATTAAAAGTAACCGTGGTATTATAATCCAAGTTATCATCAACAGGAATACCACTGTAAAAAGTGATTTTTTCGTCAGTGCCTTGATTAACAAATGTAATGGACTTAAAAGAAGATTGGCTATCAACATATGTTTCAGTTATATTGATATTACTAGCTTCTTCTAAAGTAACATCAAGACCATATTTCTTTAAAATTTCTTGCTTTTTTTGACTAATATTTCTCTTTTCCATAAAGTACCACTATTTGTTAATTTTTCTAGCTAAACCTTTTTCTACTTCTTTTTTTCCTATTAAATCACTTGTAGAAATACAAAAAGTTTCAGACATATTTTCAATTAACTTTTCAGTAAATTCAGTTAGATTGCTGTCCATCATTATTTCTTTTAATTCTTCATAAGAAACATCAGTTAAAGTATCTGTAAGAGCAGTAAAATCGCTTGTGTGGACATTAATATATGTAACTAATTCCGTAATAAAACTTTCTTTTAATTCCCTATCTATATCCATTAATTCCAAAGAAGAAATAATCTTTTCGAAATCATCTTTAGTAAACTTGCCATTAGTTAAAGAAATGATATTTACAGATTCTTTTTCTTCTTTTTTATGTTTTCTTCTATTTAAGATATTATAAATAACTTTTATTTCATAACCATTTTTTAAA